>JAQUKS010000048.1 GCA_028718965.1 Minisyncoccota bacterium | reverse complement strand
TATTTGAGAAATTTAGGTTAAACATTACCTCCGATCTTACCATTTTACGGCAAGACAGGGGTGTTACCTATGTATCTCATCTTATGCAGGCCTAAGCCAGCTTCTCCCTGATAAGCGCCTTTAGCTCGCCGATCTCCACCCGCTCCTGTTTGGCGGTGTCGCGGTCGCGCAGAGTGAGGGTATCGTTTTCCAAGGTGTCAAAATCAATCGTTAAACAATAGGGCGTGCCGATCTCGTCTTGTGAATAATAGCGCTTGCCGATGTTGCCTCGGTCGTCCCACACGCAAACGAATTCGCTTTTCAGCGTTTCGAACACCTCTCTGGCTTTGGCCACCAATTCGGGCTTGTTGGCCAAAAGCGGAAATACCGCCACTTTATAAGGAGCGAGAGACGGCTTCAGTTTCAAGACGACCCTGTCGTTTTCTTCGCTGTAAGCATCGCTCAATAAAGCCAGGAAAGTTCTGCCGACCCCGGCGGACGACTCTATTATGTGGGGAATGTATTTTTCTTTGGTTTCCGGGTCAGTATAATCAAGCTCAACGCCGGAAAATTTGCTGTGCTGGGTCAGATCGTAATTGCCCCTGGCATGCACCCCCTCAAGCTCTTTGAAGCCGAAAGGAAAATTATACTCGATGTCGTAGGCTTCTTTGGCGTAAAAAACCAGATTTTCGTGTTTATGCCATTTCAGATTTTCCTCTTTGATGCCCAGATCAAGATACCATTGCCAGCGATACTGCCTTAATTTTTCGTATTCTGCCATGTCAGTTTGCGGAGAACAAAAATACTGCATCTCCATTTGCTCGAATTCCCGGGTCCGGTAAACAAACTGGCGGGCGGTTATTTCGTTCCTGAAAGCTTTGCCTATCTGGGCTATGCCAAAAGGAATCTTCACTCTCATTGAATTGAGCACGTTAAGATAATTCAGATAAATCCCCTGGCAGGTCTCGCCCCGCAGATAAACCGGCGCTTTTTGCCAGTCCTCGGTGAAGTTTCCCAGGTTCGACTTGACCAGCAAATTGAATTTTTTCAACTTCGTGAAATCGCTTTTGCCGCATTGGGGGCACTTTATCTTTTGCTTGTTCTTGTCAAAGATCTCGGCGATCTCCTCTTCGGACATCTTCTCGTCGGCTTGGACGTCAATGTCTTCAAGCAAATGGTCGGCCCTTAAACGGCTATGGCAATTTTTGCATTCGACCAAAGGATCGGCGAATCCGGAAACATGCCCCGAAGCCTCCCAGGTCTTGGGATGCATGAAAATAGCCGAGTCCAAACCAACGATGTCGTCCCTCAAATAGACCATTGATTTCCACCATTGCTGTTTTATGTTGTTGGCCAGTTCCGCGCCCAAAGGGCCGAGGTCATAAACAGCCGCGAAGCCGCCGTAGATTTCCGACGAAGGGAAAACAAAGCCGCGCCGCTTGCACAAAGAAACGATTTTTTGCATTTTGTCGTCCATAAAATTACTGGCCTGTTTCCAATTCGCTGGCTTCTTTAAACGGTTGCGGGCTTACCACCACCGAACTTACCGCGATGGCTTTGGTTTTCTCGGAAACATCTTCGCCGGTGAAAGTATCCTGGCCTGAAATTTCCGCTTCGTTTACCAATATGCCGCTGCTGGTTGTCGAGGCATTGTTTGCGTCAAGCTCAACCTGAAACCACAACGCCGACGAACTGCCCTCCGCGTCTTGCGAGGTCATAAACGCGGCGATATCGCCAATACTCCAGACAATCTGCCGGGATGACGGGTCGAAAGTGAATTTGGCATCCACCGGAACGGTGTGGCCGGTCGGACGCACGTTTTCGGGCAGAGTAGCCCTTACTTTTACATTGGTAAGATCATTCCAGGAGTTTTCGATTTCCCAAAGCACGGTAAAAGTATTGATAGAAGCGCTTGTTACGCCCGAACTATTGAATTGAATATCATGAAAATAGGCGCTTTGGGTCACCCCTAAACTGGAATTGATTCTTGTTTCGAATGTTTTCTGGCTGCCTCCGGCGGTAATTTTATCTACCAAAACAGGATTCTTTATCTTGCGGCCGGCCAGACCGTCTTTCGCTTTTATCCAAAACTCCACCCTGCCCTCTTCGTCCGGGTCAAGATAGCGCAAATCGGAAACGTTTTTCCAGTCCCAGATAATCGAATTGTCGCCCTTGCCCGCGTCGCCGTCGAGCGTGCGAAGAGTATTCAAATCGTAAAAATCACCCTCGAGATTCAGCAATAAAAATCTCTTTTCAATGGGCTTTTTGCCGATGTTCTTGAAGAAAACTTCATAATGCAGCATATCGCCCACATCAGCCACATAGTTTTGCGAGCCGTTAATCATTTGCGAGATATACAAAGAAGGCTGGGTCATTTCAATGCCCTGGGCCGCGTCTTTGAGCGCTATGAAAGTGTCATCCTTGACAACACCCAATTGCGCCCGAAACATTTTTTTGTCGCCTTCCTGGCCTTCGATATTGCCCTTAATGGTAATACGGCCGCCGTCGGCCGGAGAAAGCGGCTGGGGCTTCCACTCGCTTTCGCCCAATGGCTTGGGACTGGCGGTAAAAAAACGAAAGCCGTCCGGATAAAAAACTCTTACCCGTAAATTTTCCAAAACGCCCTGCATATTGGAAAAGTAATTCAAAGAAAATTCCAAATCATCACCGGGCTCGGCTTTGGCAGGCAAATCAAATTCAAAGGTAAGGGGCACGAATTGAAT
>JAQUKS010000047.1 GCA_028718965.1 Minisyncoccota bacterium | reverse complement strand
ACATCCATCATCTGCTCGCGGACATCGGGAGGGATTTCTTCTACTGTCTGGCCACGCTCACGCGCAACACGCTTTTGAAGCTCGAAGTATGATTCGGGAAAATTCTCCTTCTTGATGATGAGTTTGTCATATATCTTGTCGCGGAACATCTCTAAATTGCGCTCACGAACGCGCTCGTCAGGATTTAAGAAGATGTTTTCAAGGCGATCCATGAAGGCCTCTATGCGCTTGGCAGGGTCGTTTGGCACTTTTTCACCCGTTTTCCGTTCCTTACGTTCAACCGCCCGTTGGACTTCGGAAGAGGTTTGCAATTCAGGATTTCTAAGGTGTAAGGGATGCTTCTCCATGACCTTACTTTAGCAAAAATTCATTTTTTGATAAAGAGATGGTTACAAAACTGTTCCGTAGCGAAATCTAAGCTTTTTGAGCGAGGCGGGCAAGACCGAGCAAAATGGCTTGATGCCGTAGCCCAGCTACGGTGAAAGGCATTTTGCGACGTCTGACGATGCCACAGCCAAAAAGATGAAATTGCAGCAGGAATAGTTTTGTAACCATCTCGAAGAGCCTTTTATGATTAATCGAAAATTTGCTCGCCACCGGGGCAAATAAACGGCAAATCGGGCGGTTTTGCCACCGCCGCTTTTTTACTTTTGCCCTTTAATACCATATAATTAATCAAGATAACAAAAACAAAATGAAAAATCAAAAAATCCAAAATGGCCTGTTCTTTATGATTCTGGGAGCCGTGGTCGTGCTGGCGGCTTTTCTGCTAAAGCCATACATCGGCATTATCATCGCCAGCGGCGCTTTGGCGATAGTTTTCAAGCCGGCTCACGAAAAAATACTGAAATTCCTAAAAAACAGAAAAACAGCCGCTTCTCTGGTTTCCGTCCTGCTGGTCGTTTTGGTCGTTCTGGCGCCCTTGCTTCTAATCGGCTTCCAGGTTTACAGGGAAGCCTCGTCGCTTTACCTGGGCCTTTCCAACAATAACTTCAGCCAGTTTAACGGTTGGCTCAACAAAGCCGACGGAATCGCGCAAAAATTTTCGCCCGGCTTTTCCCTGAACCTGAACGCCCGGGAAATCTTGTCGCCTGTTTTGAATTTTACCGTCAAGCACCTGGACGAATTGTTTTCCGGAGCGGCCAGAATATTATTAAGCCTGTCGCTCGCCCTGATAACTTTGTTTTATTTTTTCAAAGAAGGCAAAGACATCAAAAAATATCTTATCAGCTTGAGCCCCCTTTCCGCCAAAAATAACGAAGAGATTTTTATAGCGCTTAAAAAGACAATCAATGCCTCGATTAAAGGCGGGATTTTGGTGGCGGTTTTGCAGGGCATTACCATCGGAATCGGCTTTGAGATTTTCGGCCTGTCCAATGGCGCTCTCTGGGGAGCGGTTTCCATGGTTGCTTCTTTCATCCCGGGCATCGGTCTCGCCATGGTAATAGCGCCTGCGGCGGTTTACCTGGCCATTACCGGTAATTTTTTAATGGTCTTGGGATTCCTTGCCTGGTCGCTCGGCACGAACGCTATTTTGGATTATTTAGTCGGGCCGAAATTGAAAAAGGGCGCGGGCCTGCACCCTTTGCTTATTTTATTCTCCGTGCTGGGAGGAATATCACTGTTCGGAGCAATGGGCATCTTGATAGGCCCGATGATTGCCAGCCTGCTGGTCGTTCTGCTGAAAATTTACCCGGAAATCATTTCATAGAAAAACAAAAAACGGCCGAGAGGCCGTTTTTTGTTTTAATTCCAAGTTTAACACCGGTATCTTCAAACAACCTGGTCTTCTCTTTCTGATACCAGCTCTTCATAGAGTCTCGGGTCGCGCTTTTTAATTATTGCCATTTCATCCTCTGACCGTAAAAACCGCCCGAATTCCTCCGGACTTTCGGAACGCAAAGAATCGATTTTGGAACGCAAATCAGTAATCTTTTTGTAGAAGTCAGGAAAATTTTCTTTTATCGCCCGAGACCACCTCTTAACCGTCTCAAGCTCTTCGTGCCAATGTTCTTTGGACAGCCTAAAAAACAAAAAATCCATTATCTCGCTGCTTTTCACATCAAAAGGCAAATCTTCATGCTCCATAAGAAATTTATGCCCTTTTGAAAAAGCCGCGGCAGCGGTATATGGATAACCAAGAGCTAAACCAAATTCCAGTTTACCATGGGCATGATTCAGTCTTTCTAACGCCGCCTTATCGCGGGCGATGTTAAAATCGTACAATTTCACAATTGATTTGAAGCCCCCCTTAACTCCGCCCCTTATTCTCTTTTCCTTTACTGAAAAAAAGAGGCCGGCCCTCTTAAGCCAGTCTGTCATAAAATTCTTTTCAGCTATGAACTTTTCTTCACTGATTTTCTGTTCGGACCCAAATTTAAGCACCAAGCTGTGAACAACGGCCGGTTTCTCGCCTGCCAGCATAAGCAACAAAGCGAGTTTCTCGGAATCGGCCAATAAGGGGCTTTTTTCCAGGTCCTCGATAAGTTCCGGACTAAACTTTGATTCCGGCTCAAACCTGCTCTCTATTCTTTCTCTCATAATCTTAGCGTCGTTGTTTGTTGATACTTTCCTTTTCCTTCTGAAGTTGCTGATGCCGCTTGATTAATCCTTCAGGAATCGGTTTCTTGTTCTTGCTTAAATAATTATGGATTGCTTCCAGCAACGCGTCCCCGGCCAGAACCGAGCAGTGCAGCTTTATCGGAGGCAGTCCGCCCAATTCATCAACAATCTCCTTTCTGTCGAAAACCAACGCCTGTTCCAATGTTTTGCCCTTGACCAAGTCCGTAAGCATTGACGAAGAAGCGATGGCTGAAAGACAGCCGTATGTCTCGAATTTGATGTCTTTGATAATCTCCTGCTTTTTGGCATTCGCGCCGACTTTGATGTAAAGCCGCATGACATCCCCGCAAACGACAT
>JAQUKS010000046.1 GCA_028718965.1 Minisyncoccota bacterium | reverse complement strand
AAATTTCCTTCTGCGAGGCTGCAAGAAAAATTGGAGTACCCCGCGAAACGCTGAGGTATTTCATGGAAAAAAAGAAGACCCAGCCACGCACTTTGCGGAAAATTGGCAACTTCTTTAAGGGAAAACCCGGACCGCCGAGTCCACCGGGCAAGCGGCCACCGTCTATAACACCGTTAAAAAAACCGCCTGCGCAGGAAAAACCGGCAGCCGAACCTTTAGCAACAACAGCCGCCTCCATGGCAGATGTTATCAAACATCAGCTTTTGGCTCTGTACGGCACTCTGTCGTTTTTCCGCGATGGAACCAAAGAAGACCGCGAGGTCTTCAGAAAAATCGTTGATGAAGGCGACGCCGCCTACCTTAGTTCCCTTCTACAAATGATGGGAACCGAGGAAACATTCCAACGATGGCAAAAATTCACCACAAGTCGCTTCCAATCTTTTGGGATTGGGGGGAACAAAGGAGAATCTTCATGAAAAAAGTGCCAATAAGGTTTAGCAACCTTGGGACGGTGTTGAGCTATCTTGGAATGCTCTACCGTCACGCCGCTGACGCTTTAAAAGAGCACATCAGCAACGCGTTGGATGAGCATCTCAAGGCGCACTGTGAGCATCTCAAGACTGCGCAACCGGTTTGTCTGGTTAATATAACAATGAAACCGGACAGCATTACAATCGAGTATCCCTATGCCATGAGCGAATTCGAATTCAAGGACGTGCTACAGAGGGTAGCGAGCTCGATTAAAACCGAATTGCGCAAAAAAGGCATCACCCAAATCGGCCAAAAAGCGATTGGAATGTGGAGTGTTTTTCACTTAGGAAAGAAAGCCGTTTTTACGGCTTGGAAAAGCGAAGAACACGACCAAATTAGCGTCACTGTGCGCGAAGGCTCCGAAGAAGCGGAGTTTGAAAGCGTAAAAAAACATGACCAACTAAAGAAGCCTGGCATAAGGATTGTCATTTCCCAGCTGAGGTTGGACCCAACTAAGGATCGCGGCCCTTTGTGTCGCGCCCGTCTGGAAAGCTTTTTCGCCGAAAAATTCAATCCCTTTTTGAGGGATGGTGTGCTGAAAATCGTGGTTCGCGAACCAAAGGGAACCTACGAAATCCAGCCCATCAAGGTTGAGCTTCCCCGCATTGCGGAGACTTACAGCAAAATCTTTGTTTCCGGCGATAAATGCAAACAGATCAGGCTGGAGTTGTATTTTGACAACTCCGGCAAGGGAAATGTTTCAATTCGCCACACCCGTGTGTCGGTTGTGGAAGATTTGAAGACTCTTTCGGCCTATGGGTTAGAGGAAAGCATTTTTACAGGCGGGTTTGTGAAGGGGCATATTGATGCCGACTTTCTCACTCCCCTGCCCGGCCGGATAAACTTTGAAGAAAACGACGAATGGCTAAATTTCCTGGCCGAGATGGAAAAAATCCGGCCGGCCATTGAAGCTGAAGTCGAAATGCTCAAGGAGCAAGAAGCTCAACAAAGGCTTGGAGAAATCCAGCGAAGAGCTTTTAAAAAGGTCATGGAAATCCTCCAGGAGGATGAGTTCAAAGATCTTGAGCTCCTACAGGGTTTATACCGCGAGCAAAAAGAACGCGAACCCCGGCTGCCGCCGAAAGGCTTTGACTTTATTCCCTCATCGGTGCGGGTTAACCCCGGTGAAGAGGGCCATATCGTCTTAAAAGCTGTAGTGCCGTCGGTTATCGACAACCGGACGGTGGTGCACTTCTCCATTGACGATCCCTCTATTGAGATTTCGCCCAAAAAGGCGACTCTCTACGCCAAAAACTCCGATGAATACAACGTGGTGGCTATTAAGGTAAAACTGACGTGCAAGAATAAAACGCAAATTCCGGCGACATTGAAGGCTGAAGCAAAAACGCCCGATTGGACGTTTACGGCCGAAGCCATGGTCAGGTTTGCGGAAGCCGAGCACACCCGCAACTCGCGAGGCGGCGTGAATTATCAGGAAAAGGCCTTTGAAGACGGCCCCCGCCGGCACAGCCGCTACGAATCGCAGACCATTATGGTCAACACTCTAAATCCCGATTACAAGGAACAAATGTCGGGATCAGAGCAGCATCAAATGGCCTACTTGAGCAGTTTGATTTTCAAGGAAACGCTGGCCTTTAACGATAAAAGCGGAAAGACCGACGAATTCCTAGAAAAAATGCTAACCTTCTCTTACCGTTTACGGAAAGAAAAGGCAAAGAAGTAATCTATAATAGGGTGACACAATGTGTGTTGCCCTTTTTTGTTGCGATAAAAGTGATAATATTAATTATAATGAATAAAGAGATTGCCAAAATTTTCAAAGAAATGGCGGAGCTGCTTAATATTAAAGGCGACAGCGCTTTTCATATAAACGCTTATTTAAAAGCTTCGGGATATTTAGATAATTTAAAAACAGATGTTTCAGAAATATATAAAGCAAAAGGTGTTGAAGGATTAAGGGTGCCGAGGATTGTCGGGGAAAAAACCGCAAAAAAAATTGAAGAGTATATAAGGTCGGCCTCCTCCGCTAAGGCTACGGCGGGCCAAGGAAAAATAAAAGATTTTGAGGATTTAAAAGAAGAAACCGCAATAAGGCAGGTAATCACCCACTATTTTCTTTCAAAGGGTCTGGGGTTGCAAGAATTGAAAGAAAATGCTAAAAAGAGGAAGATAATATATTCTCGCTTTACAAAACCGGCAAAACAATTGCTGGAATTGGCAGGTTCTGTTGAGAAAGCAAAAGAAGCAATTGACAAGGTGGCGGGCTGGGCAAATACCAGAAAATTGGATTATGCAATTGAAACTGTTTTTAAAAAATGGCTGGAATTGGACAGATTAAAACCAAAGGAAATTGTCAAAAAACCATATTACAGGGATAATCCTATGGTTTGGTCGGAAACTAAAAAGAAGTGGTATGTAATAGACGAAACAGGATTTTGGCTTGAATTCGCCGGTAA
>JAQUKS010000045.1 GCA_028718965.1 Minisyncoccota bacterium | reverse complement strand
TGCCGTAGTTATGGGGCTTGTTGAAATGCTGCAAAACTTTTTTCGAATACGAAATCATATTATTTCAATGGCGATATCGCCCTTAACTTTTTTATAACCTCCGGCAAAACCTTTAATACGTAATTGATTTCTTCTTTGGTGGTGTGTTTGCCCAAGGTAAACCTTACCGAGCCGTGCGCCTGCTGATGCGACAAACCCAAAGCCATTAAGACATGGCTGGGCTCCAGGCTCCCCGAAGCGCAGGCCGAACCCGTGGAAACCGCGATGCCTTTTTGGTCCAGGGCCATCAGAATGCTTTCGCCTTCCACTCCCTGAAAACTGATATTGGCGTTATTGGGCAAACGATGCTCCCGCGAGCCGTTCAAATATGTTTTCGGGATGTTCTTTAATATGCCGTCTATCAGTTTATTCCTTAGCTTTTCAACGTCATTTTTAATTTTCGGGCTTTGGGCCTTGAGCCCGGCAATGGCCGCGCCCATTCCCGCGATAGCCGCCACGTTTTCCGTGCCTGGGCGCAAGCTCTGCTCCTGGTGGCCGCCGAACATAACCGGCTCCACGCCAACGCCTTTCTTCACATACAAAACGCCAACACCTTTAGGGCCGTAAATTTTGTGGCCCGACAAAGTAAGCGAATCAACGCCAAGTTTTTGCGTGTCGCAATCAAGATAATTGGCCGCCTGAACAGCGTCGGTATGAAAAACAGGATATTGTTTTAAGCCCCTGAAATCACGAATTATACGGGCAATTTCAGCTACAGGCTGGACAGTGCCGATTTCGTTGTTGGCGTACATTATGGAAATCAGAACAGTGTCGGGCCGGATCGCCTTCTCAATGCTTTCAGTCTTTACAATGCCGTCTTTGCCAACCGCCAAATAGGTGGCTTCGATTTCGCCTGATTTTTCCAAATGCTTCACCGGCTCCAAAACCGCCGGATGTTCGATGGCTGAAATAATGACGTGCGGCTTGACGATGCCGTTTTTCTTTGCCGTGTTTATCACGCCGCTCACAGCCAGGTTATCGGCTTCGGTGGCCGAACCGGTAAAAAAAACCTCCGTAAGGGAGCAATTCAAAAATTCAGCTGCTTTTTGCCGGGCCGCCTCCACCCCCTCTCTCGCCTGCTGGCCGAACCAATGAAGCGAGGAAGCGTTGCCGAAATCCCTACCTGAATATCGCAGCATGGCCTTGGCAGCATCTTTGGCAACGGGCGTGGTGGCCGCGCAATCGAGATAAACCTTCATAATTATTTTTTAAATTCGGCGATGCCCTCCCACCAGACAAAAATAGAAACCACCAGAATAATAGCCACGCCGATTAAAACTCCTAAAAAAGAAATCATAGATTTAAGCTGAATCGGTTTTGCGCGCGACCAGATAAAGGCCGACGATTATCAAGGCAATCGGCCAGAAGATATCCCAGCGAAACCAGGATACGTCGAACAATCCGTTGAGCAGAGAAACCAGCCCGACAAGAGCAACCGCCAGCCCGACAACCCTTTTTTTGTCTTTAAACCAGCCTCCGCTCTCATTGGCTCCGCTCACAGGCGATTCCTTGTCTGCGGGAGCGTCCTTGTCCGCGGCCTGGGCCGGCTTTTTATCCGCTTCGGCTTTCTTGGCCCATTCTTTGATCTTGCCCGCCAGCTTCTCTTCGCCTTTTTTAAAACCCGTGGAAAAAGAAGCGATTTTTTCAGCCACGTCTCCGCCTTCCTCATTGGGTATAATCAGCATAAACACGATATAAATCAAAATACCCAGGCCGTGCACCAGGGCCAAAGCCACGAAAATAATCCTGATTAAAACCGGGTCGACGCTGAAATATTCGCTCAAGCCGCCCGCCACCCCCGCGATAATCCGTTCATGCCTGGAGCGATATAATTTTCTGATTGATTGATTCATATATTTGTTATTTTCCGTTTACGCCATCATTATAGCCCGAATCAGGACGAATTTCAACCAAAAAATTATAACTCCGCTTTGCGGGGAGAAATCGGCCGGCCGAAAAATTTGCCTCCCAAGGTTTGAAATCTATCAGTGAGGTCGGTGGTAAAAAACTCCGCGCCACCCGCCAGGCTCAATTTTCTTTCAACTTCCGGATGCCGGAGCAGGTAATCAGCCAGTTTTTCAGCCACCACCCTGCCTTCGGCTATCAGGCTTACTTTTTCGCCAGCAACGCTTCTTATCTGTTCCTCCAATAAACCGTAATGCGTGCAGCCCAGAATCAGAGTATCGATGTTTTCTTCAAGCAAAGGAGCGAGATATTTTCGCAAAACCGGCAGGACAATTTCCGGACTGTCCTCGCCGGATTCGACAATAGGCACAAGCAAAGGGCAAGCTGCCTGAAATACCATGGCCTCTTTGCGCCGCTTTTGAATCTCGCGAACAAAAGCGCCCGAGCTTACCGTGCCTTCGGTGGCCATCACGCCAAGCCGGTTGTTTTTCGTTCGCTCCATGGCCTCTTCAACCGCCGGAATGATGACTCCCAAAACTTTTTTATCATGATAAAACTCCCGCAAATGATCCTGCTGGATCTTGCGCAAAGCCTCGCTCGAAGCGGTGTTGCAAGCCAAAATGACAAGTTCGCAGCCTTTTTGAAACAAAAAATCGATTGCCTGTTCGGTAAACTTGTAAATCACTTCCTGGCTGCGCGTGCCATAAGGCGTTCGGGCCGTGTCGCCCAGATAAAGATAATCATAGCGGGGCAGACGATGAACGATCTCTTTGAGAATATTCAGGCCGCCAAACCCGGAATCGAAAACGCCGATTACACTGCCGGAGTTTCTTGGAGATTCCATCGCGATTATTATTGGCTTACGCCCAAAAGCTCGACTTCGAAAATAAGAGTGGCATCGGGAGGTATGAGGCCGCCCCCGGCTCCTTTTTTTCCATAGCCGATGCTGGCGGGGATGATCAGCTTGCGGATTTCACCCACTTTCATTCCCAGAACGCCCAAATTCCACCCCCTGATCACCCGGCCGCTTCCCAGAACAAAATCAAAAGGCTGATTTCTGTCCCGACTTGAGTCGAATTTGGTGCCATCTTCCAAAGTGCCCACGTAATGCACCAATACTTCGTTGCCGTTCTTGGCCTCCTGGCCGTCTCCGGTCTTGATTATTTCATATTTCAAACCATCAGGGCCTTCGATAAGATTGCCCGAGCCCTGGCCGGTGTCGGCGGTTTCGGATATGTTCGCAACCATATCATCCCCGGCCGATGCGGTCGAAGCTGGCGTTTCCGCGGGCTGATTCCTAGAAACAGTAAACCAATAATAAACCCCTCCTACCACGGCCAAAAGCACGAAAAAGATTATAAAATTCAACAAGTATTGTGACATATATTTTGTGTTATTTTAATTTTTTACCATTTTACATTTCCCGCTCTAATTAAGCAAGTTTTTTGAAAATTTCAACTATTGCTTCCGCTTGCGGCAGGCCAAGCCGAACTGCCGGGGCGGAGTTTTGCCTGATCATTTTATTTTTGATAAATCTGCTTTTCAAAAATTTTATTCTGGCGAGAAATAAAAATGGTATTCTGTTTTGCGTGGTCAAAGATAATAAAAAAATTAGAAAATAAAGG
>JAQUKS010000044.1 GCA_028718965.1 Minisyncoccota bacterium | reverse complement strand
GGTAGCGGTGGTGATTGTGTTTGTGATCGCGGGAGCCATGTTCATGATGGCTGGCGGGGACACGGGCAAGACCAAGAATGCCAAGGGTTTGATGATTCTGGCCATAATCGGCCTGGTCATTGCCCTGATCGCCAAGCTCATTCCTTCGGTGGTCAAGCTTATCGTGGGAATGTAAGACTTTCGAGATTCATTGGATTATTCAACGGGCGCTGTTTTTTCTGATTTTCGAGGATGGGGAACAGCGCCCGAAAGTCGATCTGTTTAATTTTTGATTTTCCAAACGATAATGAAAAAAATTTTATCAATTCTGATTTTGTCCGTTTTGTTAATAAGTCTGATCGCTCCCATGGCTGTTTTGGCTCAAAAAGAAAAACTGAAAGAGTGCTGCGTCATCAGGCAAGACATGACCTGGAAAAAGGGCAGTATTTATAAGGTATGCAATGAGTCAGGTTGTATTGGTTCGGCCCAGCCCTGCGATAGTTCTCCTTATTGTAGCTTGAAAAAAGGCGACAGAATCGGCGCCAAAGGGGCGGTTGTTTGCCCTGTGCCAAGTGATGCCGATGCCGTTATCAACCGGGCTTCCGAGCAATGGGGAATGATTTGCATCGTAAGCACGATTACTTCTGTCACCAACTGGGTTTTCTATCTGATGATGGTAGCGGTGGTAATCGTCTTTGTGATCGCTGGAGCCATGTTCATGATGGCTGGAGGTGACACGGGCAAGACCAAGAATGCCAAGGGTTTGATGATTCTGGCCATAATCGGCCTGGTCATTGCCCTGCTTGCCAAACTCATTCCTTCGGTGGTTAGATTGATTGTGGGGGTTTAATTCGTCTTATGAGAAAAATATCACTAATAACAATTTTGGTTTTTTTGGTTGCTGGTTTTCTTTTGCCTGTTTTTAACAGCCCTGCTTTGGCGCAGATACCCGGGCAGCAGCTGAACGAGTGTTGCAGGATAGGCAGCCATTTCAAGGTTTTTGACATAGAATTCAACCACAAGGGTAATTGTGTTGTCGGAGAAAAGAGCGGCTCCTGCTATCTGAACAATGCAGAAGTGGAGATACCTGGTGATTACGCGGATGACGATGTCACGGAATGCGGGAATCAAGAAAATGCTGATGAGACAATAGCCCTAGAGCATTGGGGGCTTGTCTGTCTGCTCAATACGGTCTATAACGTCACCAACTGGGTTTTCTATTTGATGATGGTGGCAGTGGTAATTTTCTTTGTGATCGCGGGAGCCATGTTCATGATGGCCGGAGGCGACACTGGCAAGACCAAAAAAGCCAAGGGTATGATAACATTGGCCATAATCGGCCTGGTCATTGCCCTGATCGCCAAGCTCATTCCTGCGGTGGTCAAGATGATCGTGGGAATGTGATTGACTTCGCGCCTAAAATGATGTCTAATAGAAAAGAGCAATTCATAATTGCTCTTTTCTATTAAGGGCAGGTGGCGGAATTTGGCATACGCGCAGCGTTTAGGCCGCTGTCTCGCAAGGGGTGAGGGTTCGACTCCCTCCCTGCCCACAGGAAAAAAACATCGCGGTTTGACCGCGATGTTTTTCTTTTACAGCTTTTGTTGCTATTCAAGCTCCACGATGATTTTCTTTCTTTTAGGCTCGGCCTTGGGAATTCGTATCACCAGAATGCCGCTTTTGAGCGATGCTTTGATTTTTTCGCTGTTGACGTCTTCGGGCAGGATAATCTGGCGGCTGAACGGCCCCCAGTAGCACTCCTGATAAAAATACTTTTTTTCTTTGCCTAAAACCGGCTCCCTTCTCTCGCCCCGGATAATCAGCATTTCGTTTTCTATGGCTATATCAACGTCGTTTTGCTCAATGCCCGCGATGGGCGCCTGCACGCAGAATTCGTTTTCGGTCTGGAAAACGTCAACAGCCAACTGACCCTTAGCCTTGAGCCAGTCAAAAGCGCTTTTTCCGGCTACGGGCACCTCGCCGTCATTATCGGGATTTTTATTCTTTTTAGGGTTCTTTTTCTTGTTTTTGTCTTTTGGAATTTCTTTTTCCGCTTCTTTTTCGTCCTGACTGTCTTCGTCCGAACATTCTTCCAGGTCTTCGCTTTCGTATTCGTCTTCCTCGTGTTTTTTGGCGGTTTCTTCTTCCAGGCCGATGTTGTTTTTGAATTTTTTGAAAAATGCCATGTTGAAAATTCTTAGCAGGCGAATACCTATGATTTATCATGGATATTCGCGAGGCAAGAAGTTTTTAAGTTCGCGCTAAATTCAGGAGTTGCCCCGTGAACTTGCCCTTGTCAAGCGCCAGCTTATCTTATTACGCAGACGCTTTTCATTTTTTTTAATTTTTTGAACCAGTATCCCGTAAGAACACCCAAAACAATCAGAATTACGAGCGGCAAAAACAATTTTCCCGCTCCGGGCATCTTCATTATAGACCAATTATAAAGCGCGTGCAAACCGACACTTATCCCCAAACCGACTATGATATAAAACCGTTTTCGCGTTCGTCTGCAAAAAGAAACAGCTGCCCAATAGCCCAGAGTGCCCGAGCACAGGGCATGCAGGAAGGTGGCTGAGGCGAATCTCCAGGAGCTGATTTCCAGGGCCCTGAACGTGGTGAGCAATGGATTGAATTTAGCCAAAACCAGGATATTTTCCAGGGCCGCGAAGCCCAGGGCGCTGATAATCAGGTAAAGCATTACGTCAAACGGTTCGTCAAGCTCCTTATTACGGAAAACCCCCAGCCAGGCGGCCGAATACTTGACTGTTTCCTCGATTACAGCTCCGCTTAAAACCAAAAAGGCAATGGATAAGCCGGTATTTCGCGAATTAAGAAAGTTATGGATGAAAAGATATTGTTTTTCGAGGAATATTGCCGTGACAGCCGAAAGCATGCCGTAAACGAATATTTTTATGACCGTTTTATTGGATTCGGGATGCCTATCTTTCCTCAAATAAAAAAGCAGCCAGACGAAACTGGGCAGGAAGCCAAGCAGATAGAGGACATAAATATTATTGAGAGCCATTGCTAAACTGTTAGATTCGCGTCTGGTTCTATTCTACCCCATTCTTTGCGGTTTTGAAAATGAAAAGAGGCTGCCACGGCCACCATAGCCGCGTTGTCGGCGCAAAGATTTTTTGGCGGGAATAAAAGGCTTATTCCGATTTTTGAACAGCCGGCTCCAAGCTGTTTTTGCAGTTCGTCGTTGGCAGCAACCCCTCCCCCGAGAATAACTGTTTTAGTCTGGTATTCTTTGGCGGCTTGCAGGGTTTTTTTGAGCAAAACATCGATTATCGCCTGCTGGATTTCCCCGGCCAGAGCTATTTTGTATTCTGCGGATTCCCTGATTGTTTTTAGCTGTTTTTTAAAATCGTATAAAACCGCTGTTTTCAGCCCGGAAAAACTGAAATCATAATCTTTTGAATTAATCATCGGCCTGGGAAGCTTTATTCGTAAGGCCGAATGTTCTATCGCCGCTAATGCGGCAATGGCTGGCCCGCCCGGGTAGCCTAAATCCAAAATTCGCGCGGTTTTATCAAGACATTCCCCGGCCGCGTCGTCGCGTGTTTCCCCGAGCAGTTTGTATTTTTTAATGCTCTCTATCAAAAACAGCTGCGTATTGCCCCCGCTCACCACCAGGCCGACTGCCGGCAGGACAGTTTGCGGTTTACGGTTAGCTGGTATGTACGCTTATAGTATCTTCGTTTGGCTTTCCTATGTTCATGCGCTTATGCTCTGAGATTTTACGGGCAAGCCAATATTTCCACGGGTTTTCTTTAATGTTTCCTCTTAAGGCTTCTTGCGGGAAGTACATATACAAATAGCGGTTTCCTGCTCCTACCTTGAAGCTCTCAAAAAAATCTTGATTGAAGCGGAAAATAATATCCCCGTTCTTAATCTGGCCTACTGTGCCGCCGGATATAGAGACTTTAAGCCATGCTCCTTTATTCTTGCCTGTGCCTTTGTATTCAAAGCTAATTCGCTCCAGAGCTTCAATATCGTTTTTAGCTTGCCGCCTTATTTCCTTTTCGTCTTTCAAGCCGCGCATGTCCAGATATTCCTTTATAGGAAGTGTTACAAGGGTGTTCTGTAGCCCGTTTCTTGTCGCGGTTATCATAAGGCTATCAAGTCATCTCGCGGCG
>JAQUKS010000043.1 GCA_028718965.1 Minisyncoccota bacterium | reverse complement strand
TGAGATATGGGCGGATATTCATGTAAAACACACGAAATTAATTGATAAGCGGACAATTTCCGAATCCGCAAAATTAGCTTTAGAAAAAGGCGCCGATAAACTGATTATCACCGGGAGCTGGACGGGAAAACCTCCTCAAATAAAAGACATTTTAGAAGTTAAAAAAATTTTACCACAAGCATACGTTATTATAGGCAGCGGGATAAATAAAAATAATATCTTAAAATATAAAAAATACGTTAATAAAATAATCATTGGCTCCGCTTTTAAAAAACGAGGGCGGGTTGAGCTGAAAAAAGTGGAAGAAATAACAAAAAAGGCCGGCTAAATGTCGGCCCGTCTTTTTAAGAAAGTTTTTTGACCAAAATGGTCTTGGGAACCCCTCTTTGGGCAAGTTCCTTTTTTACTGCTTCCGGCAATTGAGAGCAGTTTCCCTTATCAAATTCCTGGCTCAGCCACCAAGTTGGCGTATTAGAGTCAACCAGTGTGATGGTGCCGGCTTTGCCGTCCGTCAAAGAAGTAATACCCGCCAGCAGTTTTTTTGCTACACCCTGTTTAACATACGAAGGGTGCACCACAAAAGAACTGATGCAGGCTTTGCTCTCTGAGGGAAAAATGCGGAGACGGGAAGCAGCAACAACGTGGCCGTCAACTGTCACAACCACAAAATCCTTAAGGTTGGCGGTAATTTCATCAAGAGAATGTAATGAAATTATACCGCGGTCGGCGTAGTGCAGAACGATGCTGTGAATGCCGACCACATCCGCGTTAATTGCGGGCCTTGCATCCTGATAATTGCCCCTGTAGATCATCGTGCCAAAACCTTTTTTGGTGAACAGCTCGACGATCAAGGCATTGTGTTCCTTACCATTTACAAGTTGGGCTCTTTTAACTCCCAAAGCGTCCATGGCAGAAACAGCAGTCTTTACGATTTCCGCAACTTGCAGAGAAACCTTGCCGTCTTTTACAAGCTGCAAAGCTTCATCGGCTGTAATCTGAGGCAAAAATGTTTTTTCTTCAACAAAAATGCCGTCAGATCCGGAAATTATAATCAGCTTGGAAAAAGGAGCTTGTTTAAACTCTTTTTGCGCCAAGGTTTCGGCGATACTGGAAATTACATTCCCGCCTTTGCCCGGCCTTACCGCCGGCAAAATAACAATAGGCCTTTCTTCAACTCTGGAAGCATCTTCCTCTGTCTTAAAGAAATGAGATGCCGCCGAGCCTCCTTTAATATCCGCCACGACAAGTTGCTCAATGCTTTCCTGCAAAGATCTCTGGGCACTGAGTATTTTTCCCAAAAGATCTCTTTGTTTCTTGGCGCTTACTCTCAAAGGGAAACACCCCACAACAATTGTCAGTTCAATCTGGCAATTATATGAGATCTGCAGGAAATCATGCGCAAGCTGCATGCAATCATATTCGTCAAAAGATTCTGCGTCAATTACAACGCAAAATCTTTTCCCGCGGAAGCCTGAAAAATACTCAAGGGCTTCCCTCAAATCGTCCATGTTCAAAAATTCTTGAGTTTCCTTCATTGCCTATCTCTCCTGAAAAGTGAATTTAAAAACACATAGCTTTAACGATTTCGCGAAATTGGTCAACCGCCATCAGCAACTGGCTTTGCAAAATAAATTCATTCGGCTGATGGGCAACAGCGATGTCTCCCGGCCCGATAATCAGGCATTCTGCTCCCGTACCCTGCAAAATAGATGCGTCGGTACAGTAAGCAACCCCCGTTGATGGTTTTCCAGAAACCGCTTCGACGGTTTTTACAAACAGAGAATCCGAAGGTGTATACACAGGCTCGGTAGGAGCTTTTGTCCTGTTTACCAATTCCAAGGTCACTTTTGGGCTGTTATCGTCGTTCCAGCCGATTTGTTCCATGCGGCCGGCCAAATCTTCCTTAATAGTCTGGGTGGACTGCCCGGGGATCGGCCTGATTTCAAATTCAATCCTGCAGATATCCGGTACGACGTTAAGCTTTTCTCCCCCTTTAATTGCCCCTATGTTAAGAGTGGCATAAGATGGACGGATAAGTGGCTGGCGGCTGATTTTCAACTCTTCTGCAAAATCGTGCAGAACAGCAATAACCTTTGCGGCAATTTCAATGGCATTAACACCCGCATCCGGATTAGACCCGTGAGCGCTTTGCCCGTGGCAAACCGCGCGCAACTGCATATAGCCTTTGTGCAACCGCACAGGCACAAGAAGCGTGGGCTCGGCAACCAAAATATATTTGGCTTTTAAATCTGCCGCCTTAAGCAAATATCTTGCTCCAAGAAGCCCGACCTCTTCATCAAAACTCAAACAGAAAACTATTTCCCTTTTCAAGCTGACTGCTCTTTTGGCAAGCGGCTCAACCGCGCAAATAAGAGCTGCCAACGGACCCTTCATATCCGACGATCCAAGCCCATGCAATCTGCCGCCCTTTTGTGTCAGGGTGAACGGATGTGTCAGCCATTTGTCTTCTTCGCCCACCGGAACCGTATCCATGTGAGCCGAAAGCATCAGGGGTTCAACATCTCTGGGGCCGATTCTGGCAACAATGCCGTATTTAGTGACGCTTTTATCATTTCCATTTGGAGTTTTTTCACAGCAATTCTTCGGATAGAGTTGTACTGAAAACCCCAAATCCGATAAAATTGAATCTAAAAAATCTGCCATTCTGTGGTTAGTATTTTGGCTAACCGTATTAAAACCCACAAGACAAGTGGTCAATTCTTCGACTTCCAACATATAACTTTCCTTATTTTGACATTGTAAAGGAACTGTGCTTTTATGCGTTTCATAAGCACTAATAGGTCATTATATATAGCCGATATACCCGTGTCAAACAAAAAAGACCTGAATGTTTTCAGGTCTTTGACGCCCCAAGGGGCAAATACTCGCGAGGGGGCTCGAACCCCTAACCTTCGGTTCCGTAGACCGACGCTCTATCCAATTGAGCTACGCGAGCATTAAAATGTACAAATGTTTTTTGTTTGGTAAAATACCAGCGGAGGGACTCGAACCCTCAACCTGCGGATTAGGAATCCGCCGCTCTATCCAATTGAGCTACGCCGGCACGTCCGTGGAGGGACTCGAACCCACAACCCTCAGATCCGAAGTCTGATGCTCTGTCCAGTTGAGCTACACGGACATAGGCACGGAGCCTTTCAAAATCAGCAAAGAACCAAGACCGATTCTGTCGGGCTCTGTGCCAGCAGCGGTCTCCAATATCGGCGGAGGGACTCGAACCCTCAACCTGCGGATTAGAAGTCCGCTGCTCTATCCAATTGAGCTACGCCGACGCAGGGCGCGGAGCCTTTCAAAATCAGCAAAGGACCAAGACCGATTCTGTCGGGCTCCGCGCCCCTCTCCACTCACCCATCCTGAACAATATCGGCGGCGGGGCTCGAACCCGCAACCTTCAGCTCCGGAGGCTGACGCTCTATCCAATTGAGCTACGCCGACAGCTGGTTTTGGCTGTTTTTTACAAAAAACAATATATTCCCAGCATACGCCAAGTGTAATTTTATGTCAATATTTAATACGTCCCTCTAAATAAAAAACCGGCTGGAGGCCGGCATTTAATTGGTTTATTTTATCGGCAATTCCACAAAAAAAGTTGACCCTTTGCCTTCGCCCTCTGATTCCGCCCACACCTTTCCTTTATGAGCTGTTATTATCTGGCCGGAAAGATATAGCCCCAGTCCCTTGCCCACAGACGTTGTTCTTTTTGCCAGCTCGCTCCTGCCGGAATTTATATCAAACAAACTGTTAATAATCTCCTTTGTCATTCCAATGCCGGTGTCGGAAATAATAATTTTAACCGTGTCAGCGTTTTCTGATAATTTTATATCAATTCCGCCCTTTGGGGTATATTTTATTGAATTATCAATAATATTAAAAATGGCTGCTTTTAATTTTTCCCTGTCGGCGCTTATCTCAATTTTTTTACCGGAATCCTGCAACTTTAAATAAATTCCCTTTGACTCGGCTTTCTGACCCAGCTCGCTAACCGCTTCTTTTAAAATTAAAAATATATCAACCCCCGGCTTTAAAGACAAAATCCCTTTGCCAAGCTGAAACTGCGTTACATCCAAAAAGGTGTTTACTTCTTTCAACTCACTTTGCGATAAATCTTTTATTTTTTGCACAGCCTCAAGAGATTTTTTAGGCAGTTTTCCAAGGCTCCCGCTCAGCAGTAAATCGCAGTATCCGCTAAATATTCCAAGGGGCGTACGCAAATCATGCTG
>JAQUKS010000042.1 GCA_028718965.1 Minisyncoccota bacterium | reverse complement strand
AGTTTAAAAAGGGCGAATATATTGCTCTGCCTCGTATTCTGCCATTGCAGGAGATGGTTGTTGAGTTTGACGCCTATCATATTTTCAGCAAATTCAGGGTCGCTGAAGAAAGGCTGCTTGCAAAAGGGGTCAGAGATATCATTGATACTACCCGACAGGTCGGTTCTCTAAAGCGGCTTGCGAAGGATTTAATGACCGATTATGACGTTTTAACGGGTTATCGTTTGGGTAGGAACAAGCCAACTTTGGATTTTGTGAAACGACTTTATGATTTCAGGAAAGAGCCATTGCCTCGTCCGTCGGTAATCAAAGGGGAAAGAGAGAGCACGGCCGTAAAGATTCCTCAAACGCTCACGAATGAAGTCGCTGAATTCCTCGGCTTAATGTTTTCCGAGGGCAGTTATAAAAAGGATTCCATTCATTTTTACAATAATTGTCCTAAGACGCAGAAAAGATTTGCCAAGCTTTGTCGAGATATTTTTGGTTTGGAGCCTAAGAAGGAGATTGTAAATACCGTTGAAACCGCTACTCTTTTCAGCACGGTGCTGGCGAGATTTTTGCAGTATGCGGGTCTGCCTGAATATCAAAAATCGCTGAAAGCCGTTTTGCCCGAATTTTTATTGGCGGCGGATAAAGACAAAATAGGTAAGTTCCTGGGCGCTTACTTTGTGGGAGATGGCTGCGCGGCAAAAGGCTCAAGCTGCGCGGAAATGTATTCTTCCTCAAAGGAGCTTTCCATCGGGCTTGTTTATCTTTTGCAGAGGCTGGGTATCCTGTTTTCTCTAAAAGCGAGAAAAACAAAAGCAGCCGTTTCTTACAGGGTTTCTATCTATGGTTATGACAATGTCAAATCGTTTTATCAGCAAACATGCTTGCCGTATCCGAAATTCAGAGACCTGAAACAGGCTCTTGGGAGTTTTTCCGATAAACTCGGCTCTCGTTATGACATTGTGCCTATTGCCATTGATTTCTTGAGGGAAAAAATAGTCGCGAATTGTTCTTATGGCGCTCTGAAAAAACGGGGCGTGGAAATCCACAACTACATTTCCCAGGGGGAGAGAATTACCCGGAAAATGTTTCAGAGAATGGCTCCGGTTCTTAATTCGGCCGCCGTGGAAAAGTTTGCCTTCAATCATTTGTCTCATATATTTTTTGACGAGATTAAGTCCATGGAATTCATTAAGGGAGAAACGGACGTTTATGATTTGGAAGTAAAAAACACTCATAATTTTATCGGCGGTAATGCCCCTTGTTTTTTCCATAATACCGTGGTTCAGCACCAGTTCGCCAAGTGGTCGGATGCCGATGTTATTATTTTTGTGGGTTGTGGGGAGCGCGGAAACGAGATGACCGATCTGCTGTTGGAGTTTCCGGAACTGAACGACCCCAAGACCGGCCGGCCTTTGATGGAGCGCACTGTTTTGATAGCCAATACTTCAAATATGCCCGTGGCCGCCCGCGAGGCTTCAGTTTATACGGGAATCACTATTGCGGAGTATTTCAGGGACATGGGGTATTCGGTGGCCATTCTGGCTGACTCCACTTCGCGCTGGGCCGAGGCTTTAAGAGAGATTTCCGGCCGCTTGGAAGAGATGCCCGGGGACGAAGGCTATCCCGCTTATTTGGGCTCAAGGACCGCCGCTTTTTATGAAAGAGCCGGGGCTGTCAAATGCCTGGGAAGTGATGAAAGAGGAGGGTGCCTTACGGTTGTGGGCGCGGTTTCACCTCCGGGCGGCGATTTGTCCGAGCCCGTCACACAGAACACTCTGCGCGTTACCAAGGTCTTTTGGGCTTTGGATTCCTCGTTGGCTTATAAACGGCATTTCCCGGCCATCAACTGGCTTACCAGTTATTCCTTGTATGAAGATAACCTGCAGGCTTTTTTGAATGAAAGAGCGGGAGAGGGCTTCGGCGCTTTGCGCGCCAAAGCGCTTGAAATCCTGCAGAAGGAAGCCGAGCTTATGGAAATCGTGAGGCTGGTAGGCGTTGAAGCGTTGTCTCCTAAAGACCAGTTTTGGCTGGAAGTGGCGAAGATAATCCGCGAGGACTTTTTGCACCAACACGCTTTTACCGAGCATGATTCTTACACCTCGCTGAAAAAACAATACATGATGTTAAGGGTGATTATGACTTTGTTCGGGGAGGGCGAGAGGGCGGTTGAATCCGGCAAATCAATGAGCGATATATTGACAGGCGACTTCAAGGATAAGATAGCCAGAATGAAACTTATTCCCGAAGAAAACCTGGAGCGTTTTGACACGCTGCAAAAACAGGCCGAGCAAATCTAATCATATAAACAAAATATGTTAAAAACATACAAAACAATAAGAGAGGCCGCAGGCCCGTTGCTGGTGGTTTACGATGTTGAGGATGCCAAATACGAAGAACTGGTTGAGATCGAAACCCAGGACGGCGTTATGAAAAGAGGCCGTGTTTTGGAGGCTTCTCAAGGCAGGGCTGTGGTGCAGGTCTTTGAGGATACCAGAGGATTGAATCTCAAGGACTCAAAAGCCAGGTTTTTGGGCAAAACAATGAAACTCGCTGTTTCGGGCGAGATGCTGGGAAGGGTGTTCAATGGCGCTGGCAATCCCAAGGACGGCGGCCCGGAAGTGGTGGCTGAGAAATATCTTGACGTCAACGGAAACCCAATCAATCCGTATTGCCGCGAGTATCCGAACGACTTCATTCAGACCGGCATTTCAACCATTGACGGCCTTAATACTTTGGTCAAGGGCCAGAAGCTTCCGATTTTCTCGGGAGCCGGGCTTCCCCATTCAATGGTGGCCGCTCAAATCGCGCGCCAGGCCAAAGTGCTGGGAAGCAACGAGCAATTCTCGGTGGTTTTCGGGGCCATGGGCATCACCTTTGAGGAGGCCGAGTTTTTCATCGAGGAATTTCGCAAAACAGGCGCTTTAAGCAAAGCCGTGGTTTTCATCAATTTGGCCGATGATCCGGTAATCGAAAGAATTACCCTGCCTCGTATCGCCTTGACAGCCGCCGAGTTTCTGGCCTTTGAAAAGGATATGCAGGTTTTGGTCATACTTACCGATATGACCAATTACTGCGAGGCTTTAAGAGAGGTGTCGGCGGCCAGAAAAGAGGTGCCCGGCAGAAGAGGTTATCCTGGTTATCTTTACACTGACTTGGCCACTATTTACGAAAGAGCCGGCCGCATCAAAGGCAAGAAAGGCTCAATCACCCAGATTCCCATTCTTACCATGCCCGAAGACGACATAACTCATCCGATTCCGGATTTGTCAGGATACATCACCGAAGGCCAGATATTGCTTTCCCGCGATCTGCATCGCAAGGGTATTTACCCGCCCGTTGATGTTTTGCCCTCGTTGTCGCGCTTGAAAGACAAGGGTATTGGCGAGGGCAAGACCAGAGAGGACCATTCGGGCGTTTTGAATCAGCTTTTCGCTTTTTACGCCAGGGGAAGAGAAGTAAGGGAGCTGGCTTTGATTTTGGGCGAATCAGCCTTGACCGACATTGATAAAGCGTATCTGAAGTTCGCCGAAGAGTTTGAAACAAGGTTCGTCAATCAGGACTATATGGAGGATCGCTCCATTGAAACAACCCTTAACATCGGCTGGGAGCTGATGTCCATATTGCCCAAATCCGAGATGAAGAGGGTCAAGGAAGAATACATTGAGAAATATCTCAAGGATGTCAAGAAGGATTCCAAATCCTAATAGAAAATAAATGGAGAACATCAAAGCGACAAGAATGGAGCTTTTGCGGCTGAAGCGCAATCTCAAAACAGCCCAAAGGGGCTATAAGCTCTTGAAAGAGAAAAGGGACGGCTTGATGAAGAAATTCATGGAGCTGGTGCGCCAGGTCAAGAGCCAGCGCGCTACTTTGGAGGCTGAATTGGCTGACGGTTTCAGGTCGTTCGCTGTCACCACCGCTTCGTTGCACCAAAAAGAGGTGCAGGAACTTTTTTTGGCTCCGGCTTCATCGGTTGATGCTGAAGTGGCGCAGGAAAATGTGATGAGCGTGTGGATTCCGAAGTTCAAGCACAGCATTGAAGGTAATTTTCGCAGCTATTCAAGTTTTTCAGCTCCCATGGGCACGGGCCGGGTGCTGAAAAAGTTCTGGCAAACTTTAGGTCTAATGCTTGAGTTGGCCGGCCAGGAACATTCCGCCCGCCTTTTGTCTTTTGAGATTGAAAAGACTAGAAGAAGGGTCAATGCTTTGGAATACGTCATTATTCCCGAGGTTAAAAAGAAGATAAAATATATTTCTTCCAAGTTGGATGAGCAGGAGAGAAGCGAAAAAATTATCCGCCTGAAGATTAAAACATTGATAGGCGGATAGGTGATAGGTTTTGTCTGTATTCTTAAGGCCGGCGGATTTTCGCCGGTTTTTAAATTATCTCGTGTTGGGATATAATACGGATAAGTGACAGGATAATTTTAAATCAATAAAAATATGCGATTGCAAAATAAAACAGCGATAGTGACGGGATCTGGGTCGGGCATTGGCCGGGCCATTGCTCTGCTCTTTGCCAGAGAGGG
>JAQUKS010000041.1 GCA_028718965.1 Minisyncoccota bacterium | reverse complement strand
GGCAGATTTTCCGCCGGAAAGGTCGGGCGAATGGCTTCGTGGGCTTCCTGGGCGCCCTTGCTTTTGGTTTGAAAGCTCCGGGCCGCTCCCGGCCAATAATTTTTGCCTAATTGGCTGCAGATAAAATCTTCGGCTTGTTTTTGGGCAATGGCCGAAAGGTTAAGTGAATCGGTGCGGTGATAGGTGATTAAGCCGTTCTCGTATAATTTTTGGGCGGCCATCATCGTTCTTTTGGCAGTGAAGCCGAATTTATTGGCCGCTGTCTGCTGGAGCGAACTGGTGGTAAAGGGAGGGGCCGGGTTGCGCTGGGTTTCTTTTTGCTCCACGCCGGCGACCCTGTATTGGCATCCTTCCAGGTCGTTTAGAATATCGTCGGCCTGGGCTTTGTTTTTAACTCCCAGTTTGTCGATGGTTTTTCCGTCTTTTGCGATCAGGCTTGCCTTGAATTGTTTTGAGCTTCGCGTTTGTTCAAGTAGCGCTTCAATGCTCCAGTATTCCTTCGGAATGAAATTTTTAATCTCGTTCTCTTTGTCGCATATCAGGCGCACTGCCACTGATTGCACCCGGCCCGCCGACAGCCCTCGCATCACTTTTTTCCATAAAAAAGGCGACAGCTTGTAGCCGACCAGCCTGTCCAAGATTCGCCGTGCCTGCTGGGCGTTTACCAGGCTTTCATCAATGGCCCGGGGATTTTTTAAAGCGTTTTCTATGGCTGTTTTGGTGATTTCGTGAAAAACAATCCTTTGGGGATTTTTCAATCCCAGAATATGCGCCAAATGAAAAGCAATGGCTTCGCCCTCTCGGTCCTCGTCAGTGGCGAGTATGATTTCTTTGGCGGCCTTGGCCGCGTCTTTCAGAATTTTCACTTTGGGCTTGGCTTTTATCGGAATAACGTATTCGGGCTCGAAATTATTTTTGATGTCAATGCCGAGCTCTTTTTCGGGCAGATCACGGATATGGCCGAAAGAGGACTCAATTTTATAGTCCTTGCCTAAAAAGGATTGAATTGTGCGACATTTTGTAGGACTTTCCACTATAATCAAATGCATATTTTTTTATTATTTTTTCTTTTATTTATTTTGATTGAGGCGCACTTCATTGCTAATTGGAATTTTCTTTCAAGATAAATTGTGGAATTATTATACAGATAATTTATTAATGTTTTTGCTGAATTACATCTATAAGTGATATAAAAAACATTTGTTAGCTTACCATCTTTTTTTGGTTGAATAATTCTTGAATAAATTTGAAATTTAGAGAAAAAATGATTTTTGATAAATACCATCATTTCTTCTCTGCCACAAATGTTTAGTGTTGGATAATTTTTTTTGTCAAAATGTATGCTTCCATCGCCATCAACTACTCCGCGAATGAAGTGTCGCACATACTTGGCGGGGATATTCGGAATTTTGCAGGATTCTTCGGAAGAGCTTTTCCTGTATGTTATGCCTAATTTTTTTAAGTCATCAACGATTATTTGGCTGTAAACACAGAAATAGACATAATCTTTTGAAAACGATAAACTTTGTTCTGCTGACAATTCCTTTTTTATTTTTTTGAGTATATCAATATCTTTTTTATGAAGACCAAATGCAAGTTTATCGCTACATCCATTGTGGATTATTTCTGTGATATTACCATCGGCGAAAATAAAACCTAAAATATAGGCCATTTTAGCTGACCATTTTTTGAAATAAAATTCATTAACGCTTAAGGTAGGTTTATTGGTTTTGCGTTTTAAGGCCAATCTTTCTCCTTGAGCTAAAATTGCCAGCCAAGATCTTCTTGGCAATATTTTCAAGAGTTTTGTTTTTGGCGATTCAGTAAAATTTTTATAAAGAACATCATTTTCGTAAGGTTGCCATAGTTTTGCGGAAGGAATGTTTAATGTTTTTGCCTTAGCTACTATCGTGAATTTATTCCGAAGCGGAAACATCGGGATGATGTCTTTTAATTTTGTTACTGGATAGAACCTTTTTAAAAGCGAGACTTCTTGTGAAGACCAATATTTGTATTTTGTTTGCATGACCTTGTCCATACACATATTAATGTTGTAGGGCGTAGGTGTTTCCTCCCAAGTTTTTCACTTTGTTGTCAATTTCCATTATTGACAGGTTTACCGAGACCAGTTGGGCGGGCAGTTTGGTGATTTCTATGATTTTATCAATGTCCGCGGCGCCTTTTCGCAAGGCATCGAGAATCATTTGCTCTTCCGGGGTGCTTCCGCGACTCTCTTGGGCAATGGTTCGGGGTATTCCCAAATCCTTTAAAATGTCATTGGCGCTTTCCGCCAATCTCGCCCCCTGTTTTATAAGCAGGTGGCAGCCTTGCGAATTGGGCTTATGGATGTCTCCGGGCACGGCGAAAATCTTTTTACCTTGTTTTCTCGCCCAGGCGGCCGTGTTCAGCGCGCCCGACTTTATCTTCGCCTCGACTATCAGAACTCCCTCGGATATCCCCGCAATTATACGGTTTCTTTCAAGAAAAGTAAATTTGGCGGCCGGATATTCCGGCGGATACTCCGAGATCAAGCAGCCGTTTTTTTCCAATATCGCGCGGGCTAATTTCAGATTTTGCCGCGGAAAAATAGTTTTTTCGCCAAGGCCCGCGCCCAGGATCGCGATAGTGCGCCCGTTATTTTCAAGCGCGCCCTTATGCGCCCAGGTGTCAATGCCCAGGGCCATTCCCGAGACAATGGTAAGGCCGGCCCGCGTCAAATCCCTGGCAACGCTAAAAGCGATCTCTTTGCCGTAATCGCTGGCCAGCCGCGTGCCCACGATAGCGAAGCATTTTTCGTCTTTGGCTAAAAAATCGCCGCGAAAGTATAATGCTTCGGCTGGCTTCGCGATTTGTCCAAGCAACGAGGGATATTCTTCGCTGCTATGCTCGATTTTCCGAATCAGCCATTTTTCCAGATAAGGCATTAACTAAATGTATCACATTTCGCGGTAAATTGGGAAATCTTAGCTAATTTTGCTTTTTATGTTTTTCGGAGTTAGAATGAAATAATTTAATTTAATGATATATGCCTTATCTCAACAAAACCGACCTTAAAATGGCTGCTTTAATCAAGGCCGAAGAAAAGCGCCAGAATGAAACTTTGATGATGATTCCCTCGGAAAACCACACTTCACAGGCTGTGCGGGAGGTGGTCGGCTCTTTGCTGCAGGATAAATATTGCGAAGGTTATCCTTTCAAGAGATATTACCAGGGCCAGGAAAATTACGATAAAATAGAAGACCTTTGCCGCGAAAGAGTGAAGCAGTGTTTCAGGGTGCCCTATTGCAATGTCCAGGCTTTGTCGGGCGCTCCGGCCAACTTGGCGGTGTATTTTGCTTTGCTGAAGCCGGGCGATAAAATTATGGGCCTGCGCATGGACCAGGGCGGCCACATCACTCACGGGTTGAAAGTGAATGTTTCGGGCACTTTTTTCAACAGCGTTTTTTATCACGTTGATCGTGAGGGTTTCATTGATTACGATGCCATGGAGGAGATAGCTCTTAAAGAAAAGCCGAAAATGATTATCGCTGGCATCACCTCTTATCCGTTAGCCCTGGACTTCAAACGCTTTAGCGCTATTGCTGAAAAATGCGGCGCTTTGCTAATGGCCGATATGTCGCACGTGGCTGGCTTGATTCTGGCCGGAGTTTATCCTAACCCCGTGCCTTATTGCCACATAATAACAGCCACCACGCATAAGACATTGCGAGGCCCCAGGGGAGCTTTGATCATGGTATCTGATAAAGGCTTGAGGGCTGACCCGCAGATGGGCGAGAGGATAGATAAAGCGGTTTTCCCCGGCCTGCAGGGCGGGCCGCACGAGAACAACATCGCTGGCATTGCCGTTGCTCTGAAAGAAGCGCAAAAGCCGGCTTTCAAAAGATACGGCCGGCAGATCGTCAAAAACGCCGCTTATCTGGCCCAATGTCTGAAAGACGGCGGACTGAAACTGTGCGCGGGCGGCACCAATACTCATCTGATGGTGATTGATTTGCAAGAATTCAAGGTCTCGGGCAACCTGATTGCCGAGGCCCTGGAGCAGGGCGGCATCGTGGCCAACCGCAACGCCGTGCCCTATGATCCCAATCCTCCTTTTTATCCTTCCGGTATTCGTTTGGGCGCTCCGGCCGTAACGAGCAGGGGAATGAAAGAAAAGGAAATGAAGCTGATTGCCCAGCTGATAGCCGAAATTATCAGGGATATAGTAAGCATCAAAGACAAGTCAGGCCTTACTCTGGAGGACGAGAAAAAGAAAGCTACGCGCGATAAGATAATAGCCAAGAGCGCGGTTGTCAAGAAATCCAAACAGAAAGTAAGACAGCTTTGCGCCAGATTCCCTTTACCAAACTCTTACTGAAGCGCATGGAACAATATCTCAACAATTTAAAGTACATAATGGACAAGGGCGTTGAAAAGGAAAACCGGACGGGCGTAAAAACCCGGGCTGTTTTCGGCTTGCCCATGAGATTTGATTTAAGCAAAGGCTTCCCGGCCGTCACCACCAAAAAGCTCGCTTTCAATGCAGTCAAAGCGGAACTGCTCTGGTTTTTGAAAGGTAGCGGGGACGTCAAAGAACTGCAGGCCATGGGGTGCCATATCTGGGACGCGAACGCGGACGCTCCTTTTTGGAAGCCTAAGGCAAAGTTTGAGGGCGACCTGGGACGGGTTTACGGCGTGCAATGGCGGAAATGGAAATCACCTTATACCGACCAGCCCGTTGACCAGATTGCCAGGGTGATTGATATGTTGAAGAAGGACCCGACGGACCGCCGCCTGATTGTCACGGCTTGGAATCCGGCCGAGCTTGATATGATGGCCTTGCCGCCCTGCCACATGATTTTTCAGTTTTTTTCAGCTCAGGGCAAGCTATCCTTGCATATGTATCAGCGAAGCTGCGATATGTTTTTGGGCGTGCCTTTCAACATCGCTTCTTACAGCCTGCTCCTTTCCATGGTGGCGCAGGTGGTGGGAATGGAACCGTGGGAGTTCGTGCATACCCTGGGGGATGCCCATGTTTATTACAATCATTTTGACCAGGTAAAAGAGCAGCTTTCTCGAAAGCCTCTGCCTTTGCCAAAACTTTGGCTTAACCCTGAAATCAGGGATATCGACGACTTTAAGATGGACGACATCAAGCTGGTTGATTATCAAAGCCATCCGTCCATTAAGGCTGAAATGGCCGTATAACCTATGATTATCTCAATCATTGTCGCTATCGGGCGCAACGGCGTTATCGGCAACAAGAACTCTTTGCCCTGGAACATTCCCGCTGACTTGGAGTATTTCAAGAAACAAACGCTGAACAAGCCCATTGTTATGGGAAGCAGAACTTTTGAATCAATAGGCAGGCCTTTGCCGGGCAGGCTGAACATAGTTTTGTCTTTGAACGCTGATTACAAAGCCGAGGGGTGTCTGGTGGCAACCTCCATTGAACAGGCCATTGAGCTGGCTGAACAAAGCGATATGGGGCAAAAAAGCGGGGAGCTGATGGTTTGCGGGGGCCGCTCGGTCTACGAACAGTTTTTGCCTTTGGCTCGCAGGATGTATCTCACTTTCATTGACGCAGATTTCGAGGGAGAGGTGTTTTTTCCTCAATATGATGAAGGCCAGTGGCAGGAG
>JAQUKS010000040.1 GCA_028718965.1 Minisyncoccota bacterium | reverse complement strand
TATTTCTCAAGCTAAGCCAGCGATTCTCTGTTTGGCTCAACCTTGCGGTTGAATCAGCCGGGCTTGTCGTTGACGAACGTGGCCTTTACCTTCAGGGAAGCAAAAATCTTTTTTAAAACATCTGCCGAAGAACCGCCGTTAGGGTCTGCCAGAACGCGCAAGCGGGCTTTTCCGATCTCTTCAACCGATTTTTTGCCCAAACGCCGCAAGACATACCCGACGTAATAGTTTATCGCTTCGTTCTTTTTTTTGATAACCGATACTGTCCGCGATGTCTTTTTAGCCGGTCCGGAGTCACCGGCATATTTATGGACCATTTCGATCAATCGTTCACTCTGGCTCGCGTAGATAAGAGCGCCGTCGCTCTTCAATATCTTCCAGCCGTTGAATTCCGGTTCGTTATGGCTGGCGGTGATATAGATGCCTCCGTCAGCCTTAAATTTCAAGACAGCATATTCGCAGACCTGGACAGGCACGCTGCCCAGGTCAATGATCTTTTTGACGCCGCATGCGCTGAAAGCCGCGATAGCGGCCTTTTTAAGGGCATTGGTAGAAGGCCGCGTGTCGCCCCCCACCACTACGGTTTTCAGCTTTCCTTTAAACAATTCGCAATAGCAAAAAACATATCGCTTCAGCAAATCCTCGGTTATGCCACTGCCATAGATCCCTCTTATGCCCGAAAACGACTCCACTAAATCATCAGCCATAGTATTTTGCGTTATTTTACCATTTTATGCCAAAGCCGTTGACTTTTCAATCATTATCGGTAAAATGACTATATGAAACAGAAACTCTACGAATTAACCTATTTGTTATCCGCTGACTTCAGCGAAGAGCAGGCCGTCGAATTCGTTCAAAATTTACAGGCCAATCTTCCCGAAAGCAAGATAATGAAGTCCGAAGCCCCTAAAAAAATAGGGCTAAGTTATCCTATAAAAAAGCAAGATACCGCTTTTCTGGCCAGTGTCATATTTGAAAGCACTCCGGAAACAGCCGAGGCAATAAAAAAGAACCTGGAAAAAGAAGGTAAAATACTGAGATTCCTGATAGTAAGTAAAAAATCAATCCAGGAAACGCCGGTTTTTACTCCCAGAGAAAGCCGGCCGGAAACAGCGTCCGAGCCCGAGCAGGTGATTCCGGAACAAGCGGCAGTGCCAAACGCGATACAAACAAAGCCAGCCGCACCCGACAGCGAAGAAACAAAGCCCGTAAAGAAAACGACCCGCAAGAAGAAAACCGACAGCGAAGAAACAAAATCAGACCTCAAGCAAATTGAAGAAGACCTTAATAAAATTTTAGACCAATAGAAAAATATGAATCTGAATAAGGTTTTCGTTTTAGGCAATCTTACGCGCGATCCGGAAAGAAAGGCTCTGCCTTCGGGCCAGACCGTGGTCAATTTCAGCGTAGCCAGCAACCGGTTTTTTCTGGACCAGAATAAGCAAAGACAGCAGGAAACCGAATTTCATAACATAACCGCTTATGGCAAGCCGGCGGAAATTATCGCGCAATATCTTAAAAAAGGCTCGCTGGTTCTGATTGAAGGCAGGCTACGGACAAGAAACTGGCAGGACCAGGCAGGCGTCAAGCATTACCGCACGGAAATCATCACCGAACGCTTGCAATTGGGCCCAAAAGCCGGTTCCGGCAGTGGCTACGCCGAACAGCCCTACAAGCCTTCGGAGGCGCCTTCCAAGAGCGCTTCAGGACGACCGGCCCGAAGTATAAAAGAAGAAGAAATACCGGTAATTGAAGAAAACGAATCGTTCAACGGATTCATTGAGAAAGATACCGGTGAAATCGACGTTAAAGACATCCCGTTTTAGTAAAAAATATGCCTCATTGTTATTTTTGTCAAAAAGGAATAAAAGGAGAAGTTGATTTCAAAGAAACCGCTTTTTTGAAAAAATTTACCGCGGTTTCCGCTAAAATCCGTTCTCAAAAAAGAACCGGACTTTGCTCCAAGCACCAAAGAATGCTGGCCCAGGCTGTTAAAAGGGCAAGATTCCTGGGTTTGTTGCCCTACGTGAGAGAATAGCCAAAAACAATCAATAAAATACGAAAAAACCGTTTTTCAAAAACGGTTTTTTTGTGTTCAAGCGCTTCAATCGCCGACTTATTTGGCTGCCTGTTTTACTTTGGCAAGAATCTCCTTCCTCAAATCAGCGGCCAGTTTTTTTTCTGCTTCGAAAAAGGTCCTGATAGCCTCCGGGCTTTGCCCGAATTTCTTGTCCTGGTATTGGAGCTGATTGCCCGATTTCTTCAAAACATCGTATTTCAAGCCCGCGTTCACCAGATCAATGGGTTTGGAAATACCCTCATTCCAGTAAATGTCGAGCTCGGCTGTTTTGAAGGGAGCGGCTACTTTGTTTTTGACGATCTTGGCTCTGATCCTTGAGCCGGTAATCTGCTCGCCTTTTTTGATTTGGGCGATTCTTTTCAGTTCAATTCTTACTGACGCGTAAAATTTCAGAGCCATTCCGCCCGGAGTTGTTTCGGGATTGCCGAAAAACACACCGATTTTCATTCTGATTTGATTGAGGAATATAACAATAGTGTTTGTTTTGGCCACCTCGCTGGTTAGTTTGCGCAGAGCCTGGCTCATCAGCCGGGCCTGCCGGCCGATATGCTGGTCGCCGATATCCCCTTCGATCTCTGCCTTAGGGGTCAAAGCAGCCACCGAATCAACCACGATTACATCCACCGAACCCGAGCTTACCAGTGTTTCCACGATTTGCAGAGCCTGCTCGCCCGAATCAGGCTGGGAAATCAGCAAATCCTTCATATTAACGCCAATCTTGCCTGCGTATTCCGGATCCATGGCGTGCTCCGCGTCAACGAAAGCGCAGGTGCCGCCCTTTTTCTGGGCTTCGGCCACAATATGCAGCGCCAAGGTCGTCTTGCCGGCCGATTCCCCTCCGAATATCTCAATGATGCGGCCCCTGGGCACCCCTCCCACGCCCAATGCCAAATCTAAAGAAACCGCTCCGGTCGGTATCACGTCAACGTCAACCGAGCGCATACTGCTCAGCTGCATAATGGCTCCCTCGCCGAATCGCTGCTTGATTTCTTCAAGGGCGTCTTCAAGCCCTGATATTTTTTTACTTTCTTTCTTTTGTTTGGCCATATTGTTTTATTATTAAAATTCAAAATAATCGATAACTCAGCTTGTGAGGGTCAGACCCTCACAAAGTCTTCCTGTTCATTCGAATTCCAGGTCGCTCGGGTCTTGAAATTCTTTCCTTACTTTGTCGTCTTCGCTCTCCACCAGGATATCACGCGGCTTGGCGCCATCGGCCGGACCGACCACGCCGTTCGTTTCCAGTAAGTCCAGCAAACGGGCAGCCCTGGCGTAGCCAATCTGCAGCCTTCTCTGTAACAGGGACGCGGAGGCCTTATGGTATTGCAGCACCACTTTCCTAGCCTCATCGTAAAGCTCGTCAGGGGCTGAAAAATTAGTGATTTCTTCTTCCAGATTACGCGGAGCGCCGTTGCCGTTGGATACGCCGATCATCATACCGCTTTCCGCGTCTTCGGTCTCGCTAAATTCCTGCATGGGCGCTTCGGGCGTGTTTTCTTTGGCGATGTAACTTACGACTTTATTGATTTCCGTCGAGCTTATGAAGCTGCCCTGAACGCGCCTAGGCCGGGAAAACTCCGCGGAAAGATACAGCATATCGCCCCTGCCCAACAATTTCTCCGCGCCCGCGGTGTCCAAAATCGTACGCGAATCAATCTGACTGGCCACCTGAAAAGCAATACGGCTGGTGATATTGGCCTTAATCAATCCGGTGATAACCTCAACCGACGGACGCTGGGTGGCAACAATCAAATGTATGCCCACAGCCCGGGCCAACTGGCTCAACCGCACGATGGTTGCCTCGACTTCCTTGCCTTTGCTCATCATCAAATCAGCCAGCTCGTCAATAATCAAAACAATATAGGGCAGCTGCTCGAAGCCTTCTTCCTGTCTCTTGGGCTTTTTGGCCAAATCATGGTTGTAAGTGCCGATATCGCGGGAACCGAATTCCCTTAAAACCTCGAACCGCCGCTCCATCTCGCCCACCAGCCAGTTCAAGGCATTGACTGCTTTTCTCGCGTTTAAAATGACCGGAGTCAAAAGATGGGGCAAATCACCGTAAACCGGAAACTCCACCCGCTTGGGGTCGATTAAAATCAAACGCATTGTTTTGGGCGAATTGCGGTAAATCAGGCTCATAATCAAAGAATTCAGACAAATCGTTTTGCCCGATCCGGTTGCCCCTGCCACCAGCAAATGGGGCATACCGCCCAAATTGGCGAAGACCGGAGCTCCCATAACATCCTGGCCCAGGCCCATATACAAAGGAGCGGTTGCTTTCTGGAAATCAGCCGTGGCTATCAGGCTGCCTAGCTTTACCTTGGCCTTGATTTTATTGGGCACTTCAATGCCTACCAAAGAGCGTCCGGGAATGGGCGCCTCAATCCTGATAGGATGGGCCGCCAATGATAAAGCCAAATCATTATTCAAAGTGGTAATCTTGGCCAGTTTCACGCCCTCGGCCGGCTTGAGAGTGTACTGGGTTACCGTGGGGCCCACGTTCACCTCGGACATTTCCACGTTAATGCCGAAATTGCCGAATGTTTTTTGAATAATCGAACCATTCAAGTTAGTATCCCCGCTGGCCGGTTTTTCTTCCTCGGTGTCGAAAAGATTAAGCGGCGGGCGCTTGTAATCATCATCAACTTTGGCAACGGCCTCGCTTGGCGCTTTTTCAACTTTTTCGCTTTCTTTGGCCGTGATTTCTTTCTTGCGCTTGGGCAAATCCAGTGTCTTAATTTCCAGTTTCGGCTTGGGCTTTTCTTTTTCTTTGGCCGGCGCCGGTTCAAACTCTTCCTCCTCCTCTTCGTCTTCTTCTTTGACTGCTTCTTTTTCTTCTTTAGGCCGCCTGGGCAACAACTCCCCAATAATCAAAATGCCGATTACAATCAAAGCCGCGAAAACCACCAACCCGACTGTCGGGCTGAAATACTTCAAAAGAGGCCAACTGATTGCCGTTCCCAGCCAGCCGCCTTTCTTCCCGGCCAAATCGCGCAAAGCCAGAAAACCGGAAATGCCGCTTATTAAAAAAAGTAGCGCGGCAACCAAAGGAGCGATAATTCTTTTGGCCGGCCGCAAAACAAGAAAACCAGCCAAAAGAAACAAAACAGGCAAAGCGAAAACCGTCTGCCCGACAACAAAATCAAATATTTTCACGACAAAATCTCCTCCCTTGCCTGATTTATGGAAAAACGCCAAAGCCACCACTACGGCCAAAACAGCTAAAATAATGGCGACTATCCAGCGCTTGATGCGGCCGCTCAAAACCCTGCTTTCGGCCTTGGCGCTCTTGTTCCCATTCTTTCCATTTTGATTTTTCCTGCTTTTTTTCTTGGCCATTCTTTAATTTTAACACAGAAAATTAAAAACAAAAATACCAAATTTATGGTATTTTTGAAAGTGGCTCGGCCACTTTCAAGATGGCGGGGTGTTTTTCTACGGATTTATTGCCGAATTAGTGCCAAATCCCGATGGCTTTCCAGCCCTTCAGCGTAAAGCTGCTGAACCTGGGCCTGGGTAAAGGCTTCTCTGAAAACGCGCACGTCATCGATTTTTCCGTCCAAGGGAACCCTGGGGCTGTTGTTGTAATAATCCCGGCCTATCCAAACCGGAGCATTATTTGCCCTCACAGTGCTGCCGGGCTGATTTGCCTGGTTTGAGCCGACCCTGCCGTTAACGTATATTCTTATCACGCCGTCTGCCGGGTTCCACATACCGGCCACATGATACCATTCCCCGGGTAACACGGCAGTCGAATCATAAGCTGCGTCATTGTCGTTCTGGGAATCTGTCGAACAAAGAAATCTGAAACCAGCCGGGATAAGATACAAATACCAGGAGCGATCGGACCCGTCCCAGTATTTGGAAACTATCGCAGCACCAGTGACTCCAACTGTGTCAAGATATACCCAGGCCGATACCGTGATGCCCTCTATATTTTCAAAAGCAGAGTCGTTTCCGATGGCCACGTAATCATTGTTCCCGTCAAAGGAGAGGGCCTTGTCCACCACGCCGTCAACCACCGTGGCTCCCGAGATCGTGCCGTTGTTGTCGTTGCCCGAATCATCATAGACGGTTGTTCCGGAGATGTTGTCAAAGGTCCAGATG
>JAQUKS010000039.1 GCA_028718965.1 Minisyncoccota bacterium | reverse complement strand
TATTCTTCTTAGATACTTTTTGATCTGGGTTTCCGATGGAACCTGGTTTAATTGGTACATAGACACAGATTTGGTATTTATTGTCTTCATGATACCTTGATCTGTACCATTTGCCTTAGTATACCCATTCAAACAGTCATAGCAGAAAGAACAATTATAGCAATTTTCAATTTGCACAGACGAATAGCACTGTTCGCAACCGCTACCGTCAGAGATATCAAGGCAGTCACGACAATAAGCGGGCACGCTGGAGTAGTAAACGTTCTCCGAATAATAAGGCACCCCGACCCAGTAGCAATTTTTGGCCGAAGCACCCCCGGTGGTATAATCACAATCAACATTACGAAAGTCGCGATGAATTACTAAATGAGGAACTACCGATGACAATTTGTAGAACTGTTCAAAGAACGGCCTGTTTAAATCATAATCCCGACCATAACCGAGAGGATCCCATTCATCGGAAAAATAATAATCGCTATCGAAAACTTTGACCGGGTTTTCTTCGGAATAGATAGAAACGAGTTTCTCATTATGGCCGGGTGCTGAACAGGATTTTTTATAAAAAACCGGCACGAAATTAAGACGATGGCCAAGCCGGCGCTGCAAACGGCACCGCGGGCATAAAGTCGGCGGAGGCACCCTGAACACTTTATAAAACTCAATGTCTTCCTGAAAAACGTCAAAAACCTGGCCGCACTGGGCACAGGTTTTCTTGTGAGGTTTTAGAGACACCAGTATCTCGTCTATGGCTTTGTCGAAAACAGGGGTTTGCGACATAAATTTCATCTGTCGTATTTGCTTTCCTCGTCACCCATATCCTCATCGCTATCTTCCTGCTTTTTGTCTGATTCCCCGTCGGGTTGACTGCCTGCGAGCGACTCTTCCAGGGCCTTGCGCAGTTCGTCCAGGTTTATTTTTTTCTTTTGCGTTTTTCTTACCGGCTGGGGCTCGCGCTTCATCGCCTCTTCCAGAGAAATGGCCGGGGGCACTTCTTTTGTTTTTTCCGTACTGCCCCTGAACGCTGATTTCTTCTCCGGAGCTGGCGCGGTTTTCGGGGCATTGAATTCTATGCCCAAATCTTCCAAAGCGGCGTATTGCTCGGGCTGCCTCTTGCGGGGCGCTTCTTTTTGAACGGGAAGACTGGCAGCTATTTCTTTCTCCTGGGTGACTTTTTTCAAACACGATTTGCAATAAACCGGACGCACGCCATCAGGCGGAAAAACAAGTTTCGTCCACTTGCCGCACAGCGAACACTTCGCGTCATAAAGCCCGGACGGACTCGCCGAATGAGAAACGGCTGGAGCAGCCGTTTCTCCATCCATTATCCCCGACCAGTCCGCGATCTCCTGCTCCACCTGATCTCTGGGCTGGGCATAACGGTCCCGGGAAGCTTTGATGATTTTTTCCCGATTCTCTTTGCTTTCGGGCATAGCCAAAGGAGGCAGGGTATGGGCGGAAAAAGGCCGTGATGTCATACCGTCAATCATCAAACGCAGATAAATCTGATAGTTGGGCAAATTGACAATATCCTGAATAACAAATTCGGGCTCAAACTCTTTCTCCAAAAATTCCGCGTCCGCCGCGCCCACCCGAAAAGCCACTAAGGTGCCGACATTACCAAAAACAGCATCCCTTACTCTGGTGGTATTATCAGTAACCAGCTGGCCGACATACTGATGGGCCAGCACCAGATTCAACCGGTATTTCCTGGCTTCCGATAATATGGTGGCGAAAGAATCAGTGGCGAAATTCTGGAATTCGTCCACATATAGGAAGAAATCCTTGCGCTGGTCTTCGGGAATCCTCACTCTCTCCATAGCAGCCAGCTGAATCTTGGTGATGAGCATGGCCCCCAAAAGAGCCGAGTTATCTTCACCGATCCTGCCCTTGGACACGTTGACCAGCAAAATTTTTCCCGTGTCCATTATTTCGGGTATGTTGATACTGCTGCCCGCCTGGCCGACAATGTTCCTTACCAAAGAAACATTGAGAAACTGGCCGACTTTGTTTTGGATGGGAGCAATGGCTTCGTTTCTGTACTGATCTCTCCATTGTTCGTATTCATTAAGCCAGAACGACTTAACCACCGGATCCTGGATATTATCGACGATTTTCTGACGGTAATCTCGGTCAACCAAAAGCCGCATGATACCCAGCAAAGTGGTGCCCGGGGTGTCGAGTAAAGCCAGAATACAATTGGTTAAAATGTATTCCATTCTGGCTGACCAGACATTCGCCCAGATCTTGGTAAAAACACCAATCAGGCCCGAAGCCACCAGATGCTTATACTTTGGATCGGGCACTTCCAGAATATTGAAACTAATGGGAAAATCGGTATCAGCTGGGTTGAAATAAACAACGTCATTGACGCGTTCAGGCGGTATGCGATCCAGGACTTCTTCGGCAAACTCGCCGTGCGGGTCAACGATAGCCAAACCATCGCCCCTGGTAATATCCTGCAGAGCCATATTTTTTAGCAAAGCGGTTTTGCCCGTGCCGGTCTTGCCGATGACATACATATGCTGACGCCGGTCTTTTCTACGAATGCCGAATTTCTGCTCGCCCTGGCGGAAATCAGTCGAGGCAAAAAAAGTTGTGTCATTTTTATCTTCCATTTTATTAGTTCAATTATAGCATAGCGAGGGCTCAAGAAAACATTTTCAAGGAGACGCTCGCCCGCTCCTGCAGCGGGCTCGCTTAGTTTTCGGCCTGTTTCTCGCCAGTAAACGAGACCAAGCAAACAGGCCTCAAAATACTCCTTAAAAATGTTTTCTCTCGCCCTCTCAAAGCAGTGTTTTGATTTTTGCCAAAGTGGCCGGGCCGACAACGCCGGTAGGAGCAGAAACGCCCAAAGGAGCCAGGATTTCACTGGCGTATTTTTGCTGGAAACGAATTACTGCCTGCCGGGTAAGGGTCCCGAAAAACCCGGAAATAATCCCCTCGGGGTAAATATCGCTCCCCTGCTCTGATAAAAATTCCTGCAAGCATTTCACCGAATCCCCGCTTGAACCCAACAATATGGTTTGCTCAAACGCCGGTCGGCAATCCGCCGGCATACTCTTTTGAGCCAATAGCCGGGTTATCTGGGCTTTCACCTGAATGATTTTATCCTGTAATTCCGCCAGCTGCTGCTCTAACTGGGCGATACGCCGCGCTTCCGATTGTTCGTCTTTGGTTTTCAGCAGCAAAGAAAAATTATAACTCGGTTCCAAGCCGTCAAAACCCTGGATTTTCGACTGAATCGACGGAATCAAAGTAAGAGAGGAAAATTCTCCGCTGAAATCGGCAAAACTCAACCGGCCTGTGCCATTCTGGTCTAAATTAAGATAATTTATCGAGCAGACGCCGTTGCTGGGACACAAAACATAAGGAATCTTAAAGGCCACTTTTGAATCATCCTGAAATTGCAAATCAAGCCGGCCTGTGCCGCCCATAAAACGGTACCAGGAACCCCCCCATGGTTTGGCCGGATAAGTAAGGCCGAAGTTTGACTCCTGGACATTGGGCAGTAAAACCAATGAAGGCGCTACTTTTACTTTTCGCAGCGACTGCCTTTGAAAACAATAATCGGGCCCGAAAGAACAATCATTCAAAAAAACCGCGATAGTCCAGTCCGTGAAAATCTCGGCGAAGCTTTTGTCAAAGCCGTACTTTTTCAAAGAAGCGTCCAAAGAAACAATACCTTTCGACCTGGATCTCAACGAATCAGCCAACACGCCCACGCCGTATCTTTCCGTAAAATAATGCATAAAAACATCCAATGCTCCGTAATCATCTTCCACGCCGGTCCATTCGGTGATAGAATCGCGCGGGTTGTCAATAAAATTTTTCACTCTCTGCTCCAGATAACTGCCCTGATATTCATCGTTATAGCCCAAAAGAGTCGGGGCATATTCGGCTCTCGCTTCGTTAAGCCAAACTTCTTCTTCCACGCCGCGCAGGCGGTCTTTCTGATTATAGGTAATCAAATGAGTAAACTCGTGCGCCAGATAGCTTTTGGCCAAATCATAGAACGGAGCCTGGGCATTCAGGTAAACCATTTCACGTTCGTTGGAGCCCGGCGCCTGGAGAGCGGGCATTTCATCCTGGGTACGGAAATATCCGGCCGCCCCTTTTCTCATTTGATGCATTAAAACAGTCACGCGGGGGTCATTATCAATGCCCGGCTTCCATTCCGCGCCGTAAATCGTCGTAAGCTGCGGATAAATGGTCGTTTCAAATTCGTTTGTCATTGCTGAAAGCCCCGCGTCAAACGTTTTCTGCTGCTCCGGGGTCAAATTACGATACCAGATGTCTTCAACGTAAAAATATCCGTTGTTAGAAATCGTTTTGAGAGTAGCTGAAACCTGCAGGCGTTCCTCCGCGTCAAAAGATTTTTCCACAAAAAAAACGCGCGGCTGGCCCAAATTGTCCGCTGACGCGAAAAATACCGGAGCCAACAATACCCCGAGGATAACAAAAATTTTCAGCGGTTTTCTCACGCAAAACATTTTATCATTTTAGCACGACGCAGGATAAATCCAAAACCGAGCGCGCAATTCATTGCGCGCTCGGCTCCTATGGGGTCGTGATTTGTTTGACTGCGAACTACATGACTATCTGCCCAACAAGGAATTCAGCATGGCTCGGGTCGAGGAACCGACCAAGCCCGTGCCCTTGGCCAGGCCGACCGGATCCAAAATTTCACTGGCGTATTTTTCCTGGAATTCAATCACCGCCTGCTTTGTTTTGCCGCCGAAATAATCTGTTTCTTTACCCGCCGATCCAATCCCCTCGCCGGCTAATTCGGTCTCGGGGTCGGAATTCAACACAACCTGCAAATACCGGACTTCAATATCGCTCATGCCGAGTTTCAAAGTTTTACTAAAAATAAAACCGGACGGAATGCCCTCAAGGGTTACAGCAGGGCCAGTCATCTTTCGCAGCTCGACCTGCAAGGCAGCGATAAACTGCGCGATTTCGGTGATCTTCAGCTGTAATTCATCGGCAGTCATTTCATTGATCGGTTTTTCGATACTAGGGACCGTAAAAGTCGCATCAACAGTGGTAGAGGCAGTAGCCGTTGAGGTTGAAGCGGTCGAGGTAGCCTGCGAAGAAGTCGCGGATGTGGCGACGGTCACGGAAGACGTTCCCGAAGTGGTAAACGTTTTGTCAACATAGCTTCCTATATTACCGGAGGAATCCTGGGACTTAAGCTGATAATGATAAACCGTTCCTTGTTGCAAACCGGTCAAAACAACAGAATGCGAAGTCTTGTAAAGGGAGGTCTTCTGCTCAAGGCCGTAAGCCGTGCTGGTGCCGTAAGCAACCCAGCTAAGAGATGCCTCGTTAGTGGTCCAGGTAATCGTGGCCTGGGTGTTCTCAGGAACGACCAAATCATCTCCGATCGACGGGGCAATGCTATCACCCCCTCCCCCGCCTAATATTATGGCTCCGCCGCTTGATACACAGGAATTGCCACTTTGCGTATAACCACTGTTGCAGGTAATGGAACAGGAATCGGAAACAGTGCCGTTATCCACCGAACTGTTGGAACAAAGGCGCAAAGCAGTGGAGCTTGCCAGACTTGTTTCGTTGCCCCCGTCATCGGAAGCGGTCACTTTATAATAGTAGCTGGTCCAGCCGTTCACGGTAGCGTCGCTATAACTCACCGAGCTTGTCGTGGTGCTTATCTGCGAATATGTCGAGCCGTTGGTTGAACGGTAAATTTGATAACCCAAAAGGTCAGTGATCACGGTGCTGTCAAAGTTGGTGCTCACCGCACTCCAGGATAATCCCACTGATGAACCGTTGCCGCTGGTCTGACTAAGCCCGGCGGGAGCCGAAGGAAGCAAGCTGTCTGTGGGCTGGGTAGCGCCAAACACGGAAAAGTGATTGGTTAGAGCCTTAAGCACCAATTTATAATCGGTGTAACCGGTGAATGTCGGCGTGGCTGACAAGGCGTCATCAATGAACTTTTCGTAGCCAGGTGTCGCCCCAAAGTCAGGATAAAGCGTCCATTCGGTGGCATCAGCGGTTGCCTTATAATAAGCGGCTCGGGTGGTAGGCAAAGTCACCCAGTCATTGGTGGTTGAATCCCAATAGCCCACTTGCATAGTTTTGAGCTTGGTTTTGTCAACCATGGCGCCCGAAGCCACTTCGGCATCAACATCAGCCTTATAGATAACGATCTCTAAATCAACATAATCATTCAAATTCGTAATGGGCTGGCCGGAATTATCAGTAGCTGTTATTTCTTTGGCCTTACCCGCGAAAGGATCAAACGACTGGCTGGCGCCCACTGATGATGTTTCTTTCACCGAAATGCTGGCATTAGAGGTATCACTGCCCAAGGCCTGCGGCGGCAAAGTTAATTTTACTCCTGTGCCGCCACTGACAGTATCGTCAATCGTGCC
>JAQUKS010000038.1 GCA_028718965.1 Minisyncoccota bacterium | reverse complement strand
TTACAAAAATTTTTAAAAAGAGAAGTCAATGTGATAGACATTACATCGGAAGAGTTGAAGAATAGGATGAAAAAGAAGGACGAGTTTTTTACAAGAATTTTCAGCGAGCCGATTATAAAATTAAAATTATCTTGATCATGTTCGAAAAATTTCAGTTTTCGGAGAGACAAATTCAACAATATCATAAATCAGCCTTAAGAGATTTTAAGATAGCGCAGAATTCCGATATCTCTGAAATTATGTTTAGGTTTTGTTATGACAGTTTGATAAAATTAGCCATTACTTTGTGCGCTATCAATGGCTTGCGGGTTAAAGCCAGGCAGGGCCATCATTGGGAGCTGATTCAAAAAATGGCCGGCTATTTGAAGGACAAAGAGCTTGAGATACTGGTTAATGAGATGCGCGGCAAAAGGAACTGGGATTTATATGGTGGCGGAGTTGTTATTTCCAATAAGGAAGCTAAAGAATATGTCGTTTTCGCCAAAGAAGTCTTCAGAAAAGCGGAAAGTTATTCACAGAAGCGGCTTTCCAAACAATTAAAGTTAAGCTGATAACAAATTTTAACATTGCCTTGATGAGGGATACGGAATATTCTTTGAATAAAACGGATATATGAGATCAATGGAAAAAAATAATCGTCCCGGACAGGAGGGCCTGGGAGACTGGGGATATGAAATTCCTGTTTCAAACGGCTCTTTGCAGTATTATTACGATGATTTATGGCAGCCGGAAGACTTGTTCCTTGGAAATAATGATGTTTATTTGAAAGGGCTGAAAGATTTTCTCGAGGTTTCCTCAAAAAGGGAGGGCTATGTGATCGACGTCGGAGCCGGCAGAAGCGATTTTATAGTGGAAATCAATAAATTGATGGTTGAGAAAGGCGTAAAGCCCAAAGGCATAAGAGTCGATTTGCAATACGGCCGGAAAATGGGTATCAAGGACAAGACCGACAATTTGCCCGAAATGAAGTATATTTACGAAAACGAGCCGACCGACCCGTATGGTTACAAGTTCAACCTAGGGGACGAAGCGCTCGCTGATACAACCAGTAATGAGGTGTCCAGGGCTATCGCGGCCGATGCCCTGAATCTGCCCTTTAAAGACGGAGTGGCGCAGGAGATTTTGTCCGATCATCTGATCAGATACTTTATGGAGAACAGACAAAGCCAGGATTTTCGCGATTTCATGGATTACTGCAAGGCCATATATTTGGAAAAATATTTAAGAATGAGGCTCAATTCGGATAGATCGAGACAGAACGATTCGGAGCGGCAGGCGATGGAAGCGGCTCTGGAAAGGGTTATTGAAAAAATCGATAAGATGCCCCCCGAGCCCAATCTTTTATACGACCTTGATTTGTTTGAAAAGTTTTTTTCCGAGATCAGCCGTGTTTTGAAAAAAGGCCTCCAGCCAATGGCCGAGGCCCGTCTTTCGCCATTCTATCTCCCCGACTTTCTAAGATTCGATAACAAGCCCTCCTTGAATCAAAAAAGAGCGGAAAGGTTTCTAGAAATGGTTAAGAACAACTTTTCGCGAGCCGATTTTTATCAGCATCATATCGATTTTGGCGGAGTGCGCGAAGATGCGCTGCGGGAAGCCGAGCTTTTCAGTAATAAGTTCAACAGAATGGTTAACGGGCTGTCAAAACAGTGCGCCAAAGGCATAAGGAATATATTCAAACTTGATAAACAGATTCCCACCTGGGGAACCTTGGTTTTTAGAAAATGATCGTTTGTTTGTCGGATTAAACAATAATCCGCCCCTTTTGCAGGCGGTTTTTGGATTGATAATTTGTCTGAAAAATAGTAAATTGGAATAATTTGCCTTATGGAAAATAATTTCGTGGACAGGGAAAAAGAAATACTGAAGTTTTGGGACGAGATAGGGCTTTTGGAACAGCTCAAAGAAAAGAACAAAAAGGGCGATCCCTGGAGTTTTTTGGACGGCCCCATAACCGCCAACAATCCGATGGGAGTTCATCACGCCTGGGGCAGAAGCTTGAAGGATTTGTTTCAGAGATTCAAGGCGATGCAGGGCTTCAGGCAGAGATTTCAGAATGGTTTTGACTGCCAGGGGCTTTGGCTTGAGGTTGAGGTTGAAAAAGAAATGGGCTTTAAGAACAAGAAAGACATCGAGAGTTATGGCATCGAAAAATTCGTCAACAAGTGCAAGGAAAGGGCTCATAAGTATTCAAAGATACAAACCGAGCAATCAATCCGCCTGGGTATGTTGCGGGACTGGGGCAACTTTCAGACCGAGTTCGACGAAAAAGGCGAATGGATAAAACAGAGCCACTCTTATTACACGCTTTCCGATGAGAACAATTACGCTATCTGGCATTTTCTCAAGAAATGCCGCGAGAAAGAGTATTTGTATAAGGGCCGCGATTCCGTGCCTTGGTGCCCCAGGTGCGGCACGGCTATTTCACAGCACGAGATCCTTCAGGAAGAATACAAAGAGATAAAACACAAATCAATATATTTCAAATTGCCCGTTGTCGGTGAGCCCAAAACTTATTTTCTCGTTTGGACGACCACTCCTTGGACCTTGCCGGGCAATGTTGCTTTGGCTGTTCATCCCGATCTGGAGTACGCGAAAGCGCAAAGCCCTGACGGCAATATCTATATTTTGGTAAAGGACAAAGTCGCTTTGATTGAGGGGGGCAAAGTTTTGGAAACTTTGCCCGGAAAGGATTTGGAGGGTTTGAAATACGAAGGCCTGTTTGATGACATGGAAGGGGTTAAAAAAGCGCTCGGCGATTACGAACACAAGGTTGTTTTATGGAAAGATGTTACCTCTGATGAAGGCACGGGGTTCGTGCACATAGCGCCGGGCTGCGGAGCCGAGGACTTTCAGTTGAGTAAGGAGGAGAAGTTTCCGGTGATTGACCTTACCGACAATGAAAGCAATTACCGGCAGGGTTTCGGAGAGCTTTCAGGCAAATTTGTCGGCAGTGAGGAGGTCAGAGAATGGATATTCGGGAATCTGCGGGACAGGGACATGGTTTTTAAGATCGAGGAATATCTGCATCGTTATCCCACGTGCTGGAGATGCAAGACCGAGCTTATCTTCAGGGTCGTTGACGAATGGTATGTTTCAATGGACAAGCTTAGGGAGCCGTTGATGAAAGCGGTTGAAAAAATAAACTGGATTCCCGGATTCTGCAAGGAAAGAGAGCTTGACTGGCTGTGCAATATGCACGACTGGCTCATTTCCAAAAAACGTTATTGGGGGCTGGCTTTGCCCATCTGGGAGTGCAAATGCGGCAACTTTGAAGTTATCGGTTCTCTTCAGGAGTTAAAGCAGAGGGCCATTGAGGGATTCGGCGCTTTTGAAGGGCATTCTCCCCATCGTCCGTGGATAGACAGTGTAAAAATAGAGTGCTCGAAGTGCGGCATGGCGGTTTCGAGGATTCCGGATGTCGGGAATGTCTGGCTGGACGCCGGTATCGTGCCGTTTTCAACCATAAGCGATGACAATCGTTCCGATAATATCCCTTATTTCCACGACAACAGAAAGGAATGGCAGAAATGGTTTCCCGCAAAGCTGGTTTGCGAGGGCTTTCCCGGACAATTCAAGAACTGGTTTTACGTTTTGTTGGTCATGAGCCAGGTATTGGAAAGCGAGCCTCCTTTTAAAAATCTTTTGGGTTTTGCCAACGTGGTTGACGAGAAGGGAGAGGAAATGCACAAATCAAAGGGCAATGCCATTTGGTTCGATGAGGGCGTGGAAAAGATAGGGGCTGACGTGATGAGATGGATGTATGCCAAACAGAATCCGGCCAATGACATGCGATTCGGATATAACGTGGCCAAGGAAACGGAAAGAAAAATCCTTACCCTTACCAACTGCGTAAAATTTTTCGAAACATACGCCAGCAACCCTGAAACGCGAAACTCTGAATCCGAGCCAAAGGGGCGGGATGTGGAGAGCAACGCTAAAAACATTCTTGATCGGTGGATATTGAGCAGACTGAACAATCTGATAAGCGAGGCCACCGAAAGCCTGGAGAAGTTCGACTCGGTGAAAGCGAGCGGGGCGATCGAGGATTTCTGGATAAACGAGTTGTCGCTTTGGTACGTGAGGCGCTCAAGAAAAAGATTGCAAGACTCCGATAATCTGCCGGACAAAGCGGCCGCCGGCCGGACATTTCGCTATGTTCTGTTGAACACCGCCAAGCTTGTTGCCCCTTTTATGCCGTTTTTGGCCGAGGACATTTATCAAAAATTGAAGACCGACCGAATGCCTGATTCCGTGCATTTGTGCGACTGGCCCGAATCAGAAAACAAGCTTATTGACGAAAAACTGGAGCAAGAGATGGAAAGCGCGAGAAATATTGTTTCTTCGGCCCTGGCCAGAAGAACGGATTTGAAAATCGGCGTTAGACAGGCATTGGCCGCGCTTAAAGTCAAAGATCCTAAATTTGAAAACCGAAACAAAGAGGAATTATCAGGCTTGATCAAAGAAGAGGTGAATGTAAAAGAAATAAAATTTGCCGATGGCTTGGAAAAAGACGTTGAACTGGATACGACAATAAGCGAAGATTTGAAAAAGGAAGGAATCGTGCGGGAGATAATCCGCCATATTCAGGATCTGCGCAAAAAGGCCGGGCTGGTGCCCGCGGACAGGATTGTTATCAATTATTATGCCGGTGATGCAAAATTGATTGATATTTTGTTGGAAAACAAAGAAAGTATTTTGTCTGCTACCAAATCCGACGCCTTGCAGAAAGGTAAACAGCCCGCCCAAAGCCCTGCGGGCATTGAGGCGGGCAAGGGCGAATTTTTGGCCCAAAAAGAGGTTGCGCTTGACGGAGCGACGATCTGGCTCGCTATTGCCAATCTGTCGTCTTAAGTATTCGGGCTTATGGAAAACAGGGAATCTCATTTCGAGGAGATTTTTCAAACAAGGAAAAATAATGAAGAACACGTCAGCCGGGGCGACGTATGGATTTACGATTATACTAAGAGAGGCGGCCCGTATTCTTACGAGATAACTTTTCGGGAAGTCATTGGCCAGCCCTGGAGGGATTTTTTAAGGGAGCAGAAGGAAAAACAGGGAGATACCGCGGCCATGGATTTCATGGGAGGGGGCACTTGTTTTTCCGGTTTGGGGGCGGATAAGAAATTAGCGGTGAGACTGAAAGACAAATTTAGAGATCCGAAAGAAAAAATTGACGTTATTGCCGGAGATGTTTTGTCGAAAAAGACCTGGCGGGAGATTTTTTCATGGGCGGAAAAGGAAACCGACGGCAGAGGATTCGATCTGATATTGAGCAGGCCGATAGGCGGCTTAATGAGGTCAATAACGAGCGAAGCTGACGTTTATTATTTTTTGATCGAACATCTGTGGGAAGTTTTGAACAAAGACAACGGCACTCTTTACACGCAACTGCCGATTTTTGGCGCGGGCATACCGCACGAACAAAACGCGATCGAAAAAACAGTGAGGGCCTGGGTTGGAATGTTGGAGAGAGCGGAGGGCCTTGAGATAAAATTTTCGGAAAATGAAAAATCGTATGACTTCCATGGAGCTTATCCGGTTTTGAGATTGAGAAAGACCCCGGGCTCGCCTTCGCAATTACCCAAATTATCCGCTGTCTGATCAAAGTTTTTATGCATCAGCGTTATCGCACTAAAGGGATTTTTTTGAAAAAGCGGAACCAAGGCGAGGCTGACCGGATTTTTACGGTTTTTACCGAACAATTCGGCAAAATCGAAGTAGCTGGCAGAGCCATCCGCAAAATCACTTCCAAGCTACGTTCAGGGGCGGATGTTTTTTATCTTTCCGAGCTTGAATTTATCCAGGGAAAACACTACAAAACACTTACCGATGCCGTTGTCATCGACAGGTTCCGCGACATCCGCGAGAATCATCAAAAAACGGAAGCTGCCCGGAAAATCACCGGCATTCTGGATTCTCTCATTACCAAAGAAGAAAAGGATGATAAGGTTTGGCAGCTTCTGCTGGAAAGCTTTGGATTTATTGAAAATTCGGAAAGCGAAAAAATATTACCTGATTTCGGGGGAATTACGGCGGGCAAGGAGAGCTGCTCCTGGCAAACCGGAAACTGCAAATCGAAAATCGTTTATTATTTTTTATGGAATCTGCTGTCGGTTTCGGGATATTCGCCCGAGCTTTATAAATGCTCCGTATGCGCCAGCAAGCTTCTGCCCGAAACATTTTTTTTTGTGCCCCAAGAGGGCGGGGTGGTTTGCTGGCAATGCTTTTCAAACAATGATTTAAAAAGCGGGCTATGGTTCAACATCCACACGGATACGGTGAAAATTTTACGGGTATATCTCAAGGAAGGCTGGGATATAGCGGGAAAATTGAGAATCGCAACGGACATTCGGCAAAACCTTTCGGAAATTTCCGATAATTACTGCGATTTTTTGCGGGAGAGCGCTCCGTAAGCTCCGCTCTGTTGTAATTTTCAGCCGAAGCGGTTATTATAAGTTTAATCAGCAGACTGGACGTAATATTTTTTGGCTTGAAAATCCGAAGTTTCGTTGCGGAACGGTTTTATAGCCATCTCATCAAAATCTATGCGAAAAAGTTCTATATTTTTGATTTTTTTATTTTTAGCCATTGCCATAGCGGGCGCTTGGTATTGGCGGACCAATATTTACTCCAAGGAAGCTCTAAAACTGGAGATTTTGGGCCCGGCGAATGTCCAGGCCGGCGAGGAAACCGAGTACCTGGTAAAATTCAAGAATAACGGCAAGGCGCGTCTGGAAAAGCCGGAATTGGTTTTTGAGTATCCGGCTAACGCCGTGCCTTCGGTCATTTCTTCCTCGACCAACCAGTTCGCGCGTGTTACTCAGACCGTCGAAGATATTTATCCCGGTGAGGAACGCGTCGTGAGCTTCAAGGCGCGGCTTTTCGGCAAGGAAAACGACAATCTGGAAGCCAAAGCCTGGCTCACTTATCAGCCTAAGAATCTGAAAGCGAAATATGAAAGCAAAACCAGCTTTATTTCCCGGATTCAATTCGTGCCCCTTACCTTTGAATTTGATTTGCCTGCCAAAGCCGAGCCCGGTGATGATTTGGAATTTTCTTTGAATTACTTTTCCAATATGCAGGGCGTTTTGGAAAATTTACGGGTAAGACTTTTTTATCCGGACGGCTTTCGTTTTTTTACCGCCAGTCCCAAGCCATTGGGCGAAAGCGAGTGGAAGCCCCAGCCGCTTTCTCCGGCCGACG
>JAQUKS010000037.1 GCA_028718965.1 Minisyncoccota bacterium | reverse complement strand
CCTAAAGATACGGTTGCTGTTTATAAAGCACAAATGAATACCGCCTCAATGAAAAAAATATTAGTCAATATCCAGACTCCCGATGCTGATGAAAAAAAATACAGATTTGAATTAAGAAAAAACATTTACCTAACGGCGGTTCTTCGGCAGATGTTTTAAAAAAGATTTTTGCTTCCCTGAAGGTAAAGGCCACGTTCGTCAACGACAAGCCCGGCGAATTCAACCGCAAGGTTGAGCCAAACAGAGAATCGCTGGCTTATCTTGAGAAATATCTGCGCCAGGACGGCTTTGAATTCGCCGCCGGGTTTGACTGCGACGCGGACAGGGTCGAGTTGGTTGTCGCTCCGCAAACCGCTTATGCCAAAGAGCTTGGCCCTGTGGTGTCGGGGAATTATGTTTTGTCTTTGGCCTGCGACGCCATGCTTTCGGGCACCCGGGGCCAGGTGGTGGTCACTAATGACGCGACCGCCTATCTGGTAAGAGATGTCATAAAAAAGTATGGCGCGAGAATGAAAGAAGTAGAAGTGGGGGAAATGGTGGTTGTCGAGGAAATGGAAAAACAAAAGAGCATAATCGGCGGGGAGGGCTCCAACGGAGGGGTGATTATTCCGCCGATAAAATGCCGCGATGGCATTATGACGCTGTGTCTGATTTTGAAACTGATGGCTTCGTATGGCAAAAAATTCGCCGACGTTCTGGAGGGCTATCCGCGCTATTACTGGTCGCACAACAAACTGGCCTGCGGGCCCGGGCAGTCGCTGCGGGTTAAAAGAGCGCTGGAGAGCTATTACCGCTCGCTTGGCTATAAAATCAAAAAAACCGGCGGTTCGACGGGCGGCCTCAAGGCTTTGCCCGACAGTAGCAACTTTATCTGGTTCCGCCAGTCCAAAACCGAGCCCGGGATTTTCAGGTGTTATGTCGAGGGCAATGATAAGAATAAAGTACAGCTGCTTTCGGAAGAAGGAAACAAATTATTCGAAAAAATAAAAGCCGCTATTTGATTTATGATTAAGCGCGACGTTGCAGCCATCAAAAGGATATACCTCGAGGGGGTGGAAAAAACCACGCCCGATAAGGTGAAGAAAAGCCCGATTTTTAATCTGGATAAAGACGGTGAAAGCGTTTTGACGTTGAATAAAAAGCTGGTGGATGACTGGCGCCTGGAAGAGTGGCTGGCTGATTTTAAAAAAGAGGCGGCTGTTTCCACGGCCGGCATCAGAGGCATTCAAAATATTTTATATCCCTGGGATGTGCGTTTCCCGATCAATCTGGTCGGGCTGGCCTTGGCGACCATTGCCAAGGTTTTGGTTTTAAAAGAGGAGCATAGCCAGGGGATTCTGGAAAAAGTCCTTGCTGGCGAGGTTCGCTATAACACCAAATTGTTCGTTGAGCTGATTTCCCGAATTGAAGCTGCTATGGGCGTGAAAGTGCATTTGCCCCTAAACAGGCAAACCGTGCCTGTCTGGCTGGTTTCTTTTATGATTTTTATGAACGATTATGACGGAGGCGAATATGTGACAGCCAGCCATGCCGTTTCCAGCAAAACAGCCACCAAAGATCTTGACTGCCAGGGCAGCCAGTTCTTGCCCGAATATTCGGTAGCCTGCGCTTCAAGAATAGGAGAGATCATCAAGCAGGCCAAAAAAAACGGCTACCCCATAAATATTTCTCCGAAAGACAGTCCCTTGATTATTCGCGACCTTGATGGCATTGACGCTTACAGCGATTATCTGAAAAAAGGAGTGGCTGTCCCGGGGAATCTTTCGTTGATTAAAAAAGCGAGCAAGGAAGGGCTGAAAGTACTTTTCGACTGCGGGGGCGGCAGTATGTTCGCTGTTATGAAAGGTATTTTCGAAAAGCTGGGAATCTCGCCTGTTTTTGATTTCTGCCGGACTGAAGAAGACCCGTTTTTTTATGGCATCGGCAAGATATTGAGAGAAAACCAAGAAACCGGCCAGCCGGAGTTTTTCGACCTGTCGTGCGACATTTCCCTGCTCGATGTTGTTAAAACAGCCGGATTCGAAGAGATCCTCAAAGATAAAGAGCCTGGTTATCTTGTCATAATGGTTGACCCGGATGGGGATAGAATCGTTTTGGGCCAGATCGAACCAAAAGAAAGAGCTGCCTTTCTTGATAAAATGGCCATCGGATACATTGATCTTGGCAAGGAAAGGATTTTTACCGTTTATCAGCCGACTTTCGGGTTTTTGATGCTTATGGATTTTTATGCCAGAGGACTCAAGGAAGCAGGGATTTTCAACGATCATCCTAGGATGATGATAAAAACGACTTCATCTTCTTTGGCCTGGGACGAATGGGCCAGGTTCAACAACATAACCGTGGTCAATACGCCGGTCGGCTTTAAAGAGATCGCCGCTGTGATGAAGAAAGCCGAAAAACAGATTAAGCATGATCCGGCCAAAGAGATCGTCATTAGCGACGCTTTTGGTAAAGAAGTCAGGATAGGCTCCCAACCCCGTCTTGTTTTCGCGGGCGAAGAGAACGGCGGCATGATCGTTGGCCCGGAAGAGTATATAAAAAGCCGGCAGGGCAGAATGGCCATGGCCATGAGGGAGAAAAGCGCGGGTGAAGGAGCGGTTCTGGCAGCCTCCATGGCCGCTTATCTTTTCCAGGAGAAAAAGTTTCTTTCCGATTATCTCAAAGAGACCTTCGACTCCAATGAAATTTCATTCAGGCATTATTTCCGGGTTGACGAAGTTTATTACAACGAAAGCCAGCCCGATCCCGAGATATTGATGAGAGAAAAGAAAGAGGGCGAAAAGAAAAGAGACGAAATCTATTCTTTCTATCTATCGCTGGCTCTGGCTTTGCGCCAGGGGAAGATAAGCCTGGAAGATGCCAAGGCTATATTGGGAGAGGCTTGCGGCGACTTTGATTTCAACGGCCTTAAAGATCTTATTTTTGTGACTGACGGGGTTTACTTCAAGTTCGATGATATGTTCGCTGAAATCCGCAAATCAGGCACTGACGCCAAAATGAGATTCTTTTTCTGCGGCCGTGACAATGAAAAATGCCTGCTTTTGAGCAGACATTTGGCTGTTTACCAGGGAGGCGCGCCTTCTCTTTTCGCTTCTCGCATCAGCCGGGGTTTTCGGGCAAAGGCCCAGGAAGAGGCCGACAAGATCTATCACCGATACTTCCGGGCCGGACTTTGATTTGTCAGAGAAGTTCTTTCAGTTTGTTTTTTCTGGTCGGGCTTTCTAATTTCGCGAGAGCTTTTATTTGGATTTGGCGGACTCTTTCCCTGGTTACCCCAAGATCTTGAGCTATCTGTTCCAAGGTTCTTGGCGCTTCTCCATCCAAACCGAATCTTTGTGTGATAACTGCCTTTTCCTTTTCCGACAGGCTATTCAATATTTCTAACAACTTTTCAATGCGTTCTTTTTGTAAAGTTTCTTCAAGGGGGTCGTGCTCGCTCAAGGAATTTATCGTTTCAATGGGATCTCTTTCGTCAGGGTCTTGCGTTTCCAGGGGAACAAGAGGGGCCATCCTTTTTTCATACTCCATGATTTTCCTTATTTCTTCCTGGGGCAGCCCTATTTGGCTGGCCAGCTCCGAAACGCTTATGTCCAAGCCCCTTTTTTCGAGAGCTTTTTTGGCATTACCTATTTTTTTTGCTCTTTCATGGATATGATTCGGGGTTCTGATGATATGCTCCTTTTCAACTGTGGCCCTCAAAATGGCCTGGCATATCCAATAAGTGGCGTAAGTTGAGAATTTGAATCCCTTTTCCGGTCTGAACCCGTCGATCGCCCTCATTAATCCGATGTTGCCTTCGTTGATCAGATCAATGGCGGGCAAATCGCATTTGTTGGAAAAAGCCCTGGCTATTCTTACGACCAGCCGCAGATTTCCTTCGATGGCTTTTTTGCGCAGCTCCTGATACTCGTTGACAAGACCTTTTATCTCTTCGGGCCAGCCGATCGAATTTTCTTCAAGAAAAAATATATCTTCGTCTGAAAGATGTTTTTGTTCCTTTTGAGGATCTTGCCGCTCTTGAAGCAGCGAAATTTTTCTAAAAATTTTTTCAGCTTTTTCTCTTTCTTTACCGGTAAGATCTTCTCTGATATTCTCTTTGATCATTTCTCCCCGATTAACGAGTTCCTGTTTTACTCGGGAGATGTTATCAAAAATTATTTTTTCTTCCTCGAGTGTCAAAAGGGGACGCTTTCCTATGTCTTTTTCATAGGTTTTCAACAAATCGAAGTCTTTTCCGCCCGGTTCGTCTGCGGCCCGCTCTTTTTGATTCTCGTTTTTCTCGAAATATGCCTCTTTCATGATCGTTATAGGCCCATGGCCTGCCTTACTTTAGCCATAGTGGCTTGGGCTTGGATTCCGGCTTTTTCCGCTCCGGCTTTGAGTATTTTTTCGATTCGTTCCGGGCTTTGCGCGAGCTCGGTTTTTTTCTCTCTGAAAGGCGTCAGTTTTTCAACCAAAAGCTCGCTGAGCCGTTGTTTGAACGTTTGATAACTCGCGTTTGCGAAATCTTTTTCCGCGTCCTTGATTGTTTTTTCCATAAGCAGGCTGTAAATCGTCAGCAGGTTGGAAATGCCCGGTTTTTCTTCGGGGTTGTATTTGATCTCATGTCCGGAGTCGGTGGTTGAGGAGGCGATTTTCTTTTTGATTTGCTCTGGAGTGTCGAAAAGACTTATTCTGCTTTGGTCGGGGTCGCTTTTGGACATTTTTTTCGTTGGTTCGGTGAGCGACATTATTTTTGCGCCGATCTTCATTATTTGCACTTTGGGCAGGATGAATGTTTCGCCGAATCGGGCGTTAAACCTTCGGGCGATTTCCCGGGCCAGCTCGACATGCTGTTTTTGGTCCTGGCCGACAGGCACGACTTCGGTTTGGTAAAGTAAAATATCAGCGGCCATCAAAACCGGATAGTTCAAAAGCCCGGCGCAGATGTTTTTCGCGTGTTTGGCTGACTTCTCTTTGAACTGGGTCATTCTTTGCAGATCGCCAACGGGCGTGATGGTATTCAATAGCCAAGCCAACTCGACGTGCTCTTTGACGGCCGACTGGGTAAAAATGGTCGATTTTTCCGGATCTATGCCAGAGGCCAGATAAATGGCCGCCACTTCTTTGATTTTTTGTTGGAGAATCGAGGAGTTATAGGGCACGGTGATGGCGTGCCAGTCGACGACGCAAAAGATGCAGTCGTTTTTTTCCTGCAAGTCAAGCCATTGCGTGATGACTGCCAGATAATTGCCGATATGAAGTTCGCCCGAAGGCTGGATGCCACTAAAAATTTTCATATTTTTTATACTTCTATTATCACCGGCAAAACCATTGGCCGCCTTTCGGTTTTGACGAACAGAAATTCGCCGATTTGATTCCTTATTTCCTCTTTGACGTAGTCGGGGTTGATTGTCCCGTCGGAGTTGGCGGCCTTGTCGACGATAGCGACTACTTTTCGCCGCACCTCCTTTAATAATTCCTTGGATTCCCTAAGGTAGACAAAGCCTCTTGAGATAATGTCGGGGGAACCCTTTACTTTGCCCAATTGGCGGTCGACCACCGTAATGATAACAAACATACCGTCCTGGGACAAAGCCTGGCGGTCCCGCAGCACCACTTCACCTACGTCCCCGATTCCCAGGCCGTCGACGAAAACATAGCCGGTGTCGACTTTTTTGCTTAAGACTTTGGCCTCTTTGCCGTGAAATTCTATAATCGAACCGTTATCCAGAACAAAAATGTTTTTTTCGGGCAAGCCGGCGCTGCCTGCAAGCTTGGCTGCTTCTTTCAGGATGTAATGGTTGGCGTAGACGGGCAGGAAAAAGTCCGGCCGGATTTGTTTTATTATCTCCTTGATGCTTTCGCTGTTGCAGTGGCCGCTGGCGTGAACATCCATAATGTCGTTATGAACGACATTATCGCACTTCCTGTAAAGATTGTCTTTAAGCCGCTGAATTGTTCTTTCGTTGCCCGGAATCACCGAGGAGGAGAAAATTATCGTGTCATTTTTTCTTATTTTAATGAATTTATGGTCGTCGCTTACGATTCTCGACAAAACAGCGTTGCCTTCCCCTTGGGCGCCGGTGCAGATAACGATTATTTTTTCGTCGGGGTATTTACCGATGCTGTTGACCGGAATAATGGTTTCTTTGACGTCTTTTATGTAGCCGAGTTCCCTGGCTATTTCCACGTTTATTTTCATACTATAGCCGTCCAGAGCCACTTTTTTGCCGATTTGTTTGGCATACTCCAGGAGATGGCTTATTCTTTTAATCTGGGAGGCGAAAGTTCCGATAATTACCTTTCCCCTGGCTTCGCTTATCAGCTTTTCAAGATTGGCGTACATCTCTTTCTCCGAGACGCTTTTCGTGGAAGTGTTGGTAGCGCCAAGGCTTTCCAGCATCAGAATTTTCGGCCGGGGCAGTTCGGACAGATGATGATAAGTGAGGGTCTGGCCGCTGGCAGGATTTTTTTCCATTGTCCAGTCTCCCGGGTGGATAATCGTTCCCTGGGGAGTGTTGATAATTACGCCCACGGCGTCCACGATGGAATGCTCGACATTGAAAAATCCGACGCGGAATTTCCCGAAATTAAAGCGGTCGTTGACAGAGCCTATTTTGATGATATCAAGGCGTTTGGCCGAATTTTTTTCAAAATCCTCCATTCGTTTTTTTATCATGGCTATCGTAAGGTCTCTGCCCACGACCGGCGGGAAACCAAGCTTGGGCAAAAGCAGAGGAGCGGCCCCGATGTGGTCAAGATGGCCGTGGCTGAAAATAACCGCTCTGATGTTTTTTTCTTTGCCTTTAAGATAGCTGATGCTCGGGATGATATAGTCGATGCCGGGCATGTCTTCCTCGGGAAACTGTATGCCCATATCCAAAATAACTATATCTTTGTCGTATTCAAAGACGGTCATATTGCGTCCGACTTCTTCCATGCCGCCCAAAGGAATAATCCTTAGGCGCGGCGCGGTCTGTCGGGTTATTTTTTTTACAGCCGGCTTACTTGGAACATTTTTTTGAGAATCCATATATATTAAATTAAAAATTTAGAGATGACGTTGTGGGTGGGAGTCGGCCAAGCAGTTGGCTTTCTCCCGCAGCCCAAATTTACTTCGTAACTTTGTGCCGCGGGTGGGAGTCGGCCTCGCCTCTCGCCTCGCCGTCGCTCGGCTCGGGCTGGCCACCGCCTCGCGGTTTCGCCTGGTGGCGAAACATCGCTCCGGCGTTCTCCTCCCAACGAAAGCCAAGCAGTTGGCTTTCTCCCGCAGCCCAAATTTACTTCGTAACTTTGTGCCGCGGGTGGGAGTCGGCCTCGCCTCTCGCCTCGCCGTCGCTCGGCTCGGGCTGGCCACCGCCTCGCGGTTTCGCC
>JAQUKS010000036.1 GCA_028718965.1 Minisyncoccota bacterium | reverse complement strand
TAAACTCAAAACTCCGAATATGACCAAAGTTTTAGAATATCATTTCAATCCCCCGTTCCGGCGAAATTCCCAGGTGCCGGTCTGGCTGAAAAAGAAAAATCAAAATTACTATTTTGACGGCCTTTGTTTCAAGCCGGCCGGCCTGCGGGAAAAACCCCTGGGCCTTTTGTGCCTTTTGGCGGAAATGGCCGATACCGACCCCGAAGAAACCGCGATTATTTCCGGACTGGTCAAAATCATTCAAAGGGAATATTACCGGTTTTTCTATCCCAATCCCACCGACTGCTTCAAATGGGCCCTTGAGCAGGGCAACCGCTTTTTAAGCCGTCAGATCAAGAACAATAATGTCAACTGGCTAAGCAAACTGAATTTCGCGGCTTTTGCCATTCGCCCGAATCTGTCGATAAACCTGGCCAAAATAAACGACCCGGCCATCCTGCTTTTTACCAACGGCGAAATCTTTGATTTAGCGCAATCGTTGACCCAGGAATCCGCCCCTTTCAAATCATTTTCCAACACTATCGAAGGCGAAGTGCAAAATAACGACAAAATCCTGATTTTGAGCCGGAAACTTTTTGAAACCTTTGACGAGGAAGAAATGTTCCGTTGGCTGCTTAGCGCCAAAAGCCAGCGCGCGGCCAAGGATGTTTTCAAACAAAAAAAAGATACACTGCGCCACAGCTTCGGCGTTTGTCTGCTGGTTCGCGCCAAAGGGCAAAGCAACCCGTTCCGCTTAATGCGCCGGAGTTCTGGCTCCGGGCAATCCACAGCCAAATATACCCGTCTGGCGGGAAAGATGACTTCCCGCAGAGCCCGATTATTCCCGGGCCCCCTGCAAACAATTTTATTGCTCCTGATTTTAGCCAGTCTTGCCTTCATTGTCTGGCGAATGTTCTGAAACCGCGCGCAGCTTGCCTAAAGATTCAGGTTGACGCTGTTCTTCAGGACGTGGTATAATCATAAGAATAAAAAACAATTTATGCCTCAAAAAGCTGATAAAGAAAAGCTTGCCCGGGCAACAGCCGAACTTGAATTCTACGCCAGAAAAATGGCTGTACTGCTTCATCATTTGAACGCGCCCGAAGAAATAAAAGAGGCTTGGGCGAACATCCTGCCGGCAATGTCGCTAAAGCAAATGAGCGAGCTTTTGGATATTCTGGAAGCACGCTACCTGGACGAGCAAACCAGCCATATCGACGAAGAGCTCAAAGAAGAATTAAAAACCCTGGCCGAAGAAATTAAAAAACGAAAAAGCAAGAACGCCCGCTGACTCACGGCCAAAGCAGTTTTTAAGCCAATGGATAATCTTTATGACCGAAGAACAAGCCATCAAGAAAATAAAAAAGATCTACGCCGATTTTTTGAGTAGAATAAAGGAAGTCGAAATAAAACGCGATCAGAAGGTTTTCGCGATCATAAAAAAAGCCGAACAGCGGCAGATCGAAGCCATCAGCGCGCGGTTGCGTCAAAAATAACGCTTTCAGCAGAATATGGTGCCGTCAAAGAAGACACAGTTTGATACGGAAAAAAATAAAAAAGCGGAAATAAATCCGGAAACCGGCGAAAAAACAGCCGCCGAGGTTTTGCGTGAAACGAAAGGCAATATCGAGGCAAAGGAAAAAGAGATTTCAGCGGAAAATAAAAATATCATCGAGCGCGCGCAAGAGGACCCGTCTCTGGAGCCAGGAGAAAAAAGCGAAATAAAAAAAGCCGTGGAAGCAGCCCAAAAAGATGTCCGAACAATAACCGGCGAATATGAAGGCGAAATCGTAGAAATCAATATAGATTTCGGTGCCCTTAAAAAAGAGGAAAAAGAACGACGGTACGCAGAAAAAGTATTGCTTGATTCACTGAACCAGGAAATAACTCAAAATGAAGCGGAGAACGAAGCTGGCGATTTAGAAGCAGAGCCGGCCAGTAAAGCCAAGCAAGAAACCGGTGAGGAAATGACCAATGACGAAATAAGCGCCGTAATCGAACAAGCAACGGGAGTGTTGGAAGAAAACAAGGCCGACAATCTTAGTGTAAAGCCGGCTGAAGAAATAAAAGAAGCGATTGACGAAAAAAAGACTGGCGCTATGGGAGAAACAACTCCCCTGCCCGAAAGCAAGCCCGAAGCGGCCGAGGAACATCCCGAACAGCCGGAAGCAAAAGCCGCTATCGGAGAGCCAGGCGTCGTTGAGGGGCCGAGTATTGAGGCTCCAGTCGAAACAGCGCGAAAAGATATTCAGACGGCAATCGCCGAAAGCAAAGAAAGCATTGAAAATTTTAAAAAAAATCTTGATACCGCCGAAGAAGAATTAAAAGAACTGAAAAACAAAATACTTGATTCATCGACCCAAAAAATGCCAGGTGAAGCGGAGAACAAAGCAGAAGCTGCTGTCCAGGAACCAGATGTTACTGAAAAAAAAGAAGTGGCTGCTGTTGGGGAGCCAAAAGCCGAGACTCCCCTGCCCGAAAGCAAGCCCGAAGCGGCCGAGGAACATCCCGAACAGCCGGAAGCAAAGCCTCCGGTGGCACCTCCGCTCGCGGAAAACGCCGATGAAGGCCGGCTCGCGCAAGCCGTAGAAAATACTCAAAACAAACCCCGAGAAACAGCCAAAAAGCAGGCGCCTGCTCGCGAACCTGCCAGAAGCGCGGCTATTGATAAGATCAAGTCGCAAATAGCCGAAGGAAAAACAAACAAGAGCAAAACAGCCGGTCCGAAAACGCCCGAAAATACGGTTGCCGTTCCCGGAAACGTGGCAACCAGGATTATCGAGCTGGAAAAAGAGATCTCCGCGGCCGAAGCGAAAGGCGAAGTCATAAAATCAGCCGGCTTGAAAAAAGAAAAAAATTACTGGCAGAAAAAGATCGAAAAAGAAAAATTACAGAAAGATCTGCGGACCGCTTCGGGCAGAAAAGCGAAAAAAATCGAAAAACAAATAAGCCAGCTGGAGATCCAGGAAAAAATCTTCGAAGTAAGCACTGACAAGAATATAAAAGGCAATGAGCGAGCGGCGAAACTTCGCGAACTCAATCTGGCCGCGGAAAAGGGAAAAACCTTCAAAGAAAAACTGGCCGGGCTTTTCACAAACAGAGAGATCGGCAACCGGCTGCTCGCGGGCCAGGTAAGCGCCCTGGCTTCGGCCCTGGGTCTTCGCACCATTTACAGCCTTCCAACGTATCTTTGGCAAAAAAGCAGAATAAACAAACTGCCCGAACAGCTGCAAAACGTGCTTCTCGCTTCGTCCAAAGGCCAGCAAAAACAAGAAAGGAAAATCGGAAAATCTAAAGAACCGATGTCCAAGAGAGAAGAAATGGCCAAAATGATGAAAAGCGTCAAAGCGACCAAAGAAGGCAATCAAAAAGGGTCTGTTCTAAGGAATACCTTGGCCGAGCAAATAAGGAAAGGCCGCGCGGAACAGCGCGAGCTTAACAAAGAGGAAAACGATAAACTGAAAAAGATACTGAAAAAACACGCTGAAACCAAAGTGAACGGCCTGGAAGCCGCCCGCGACGTGCTCAACTCCGCTTGCGTAGTAAGCGGCCTGTTTTACATGCGCATTTTCAGCAAAGGGCTCTTTGACGCGGCCAACCGCTATCAAAGACTGAAAAAATCCGTCGGAAAAGGCGAAAAAGTAAGCATTCTCAAAGACGTGATCGCCGGAGGGGTTGCTGAAACATTTAAAAAAGCCGCTTTCATTCACGGCAAAGACAAAAGCCTCAAAGAAAGAGGCCTGGAATTCGCTTCCGCTCTCGGAACTTTGGCCTCTTACTACGGCATGGGCGCCTTGTCAACGCGGCCGGAAAATTTGAACAGCGACATCGACAGACTGCTGGAAACCGTAAGAAGCACCGGGCAGAGCGGAAGTAAATTTTTCCTCCAAAACGCGGTTATGGTCGCTCATCGTTATGGCATAGACTTGAGCCAACACTTAGAACCGGAACTGCCCGCCGCCAAGGTTCCTGATCTGAAACCAACTGAAATCATTCCCGAAAAACGCTCGACGATCTTTGAAGAACATCCGGCAACGCCCGACGCGGCTCATAAAATGACCGCGATTCCCTCATTCCAACGCCCGGCCATAACAGAAGATAGACCGGCCATGCACTCTAATATAACAGAAGCGCAACCGTCTCCCCCGCCTTCATTGGTCCGGCCGGAGCACGACTTCGCTCAAACCGAACACTTGGGCGGCGAGCCTGAACCGCCGATAAAACACTTTGACCTGGAGCCACAATCAGCCCAGGCAATTGAAAAAATGGAACTGCCTCCAGCCCCCGCTCCCGCTCACGAAGAAATATCACTTCCCGACATTGAACCGGAATTTGCCTCCCAGCCGCCGATTGATAACGATATTCTCGAAACCTACAATATCCTTAGCGGAAGGATAGAAGACGACCTTACCCACGGGGGCGATACCCTCTTTCTCGCCAGACTGCGCAATGGCCAGGACATTGAATTTCGCCACGCTCTCGACCACAACGAAGTGTTTTATCGTTTGAAAGGCCGGGGAGAACAATGGCAATCGGTCGATGACCTGTTCCGCGAAGCTCCAACGCCCTATGTTCCGCTGAAATCCCACGGCGGAAACGAGTCCTATCGCAGTATGACAGAATCGCGGCACGAGCCAGCCCAGGCTCCCGATGAAATCGCTCCTCAAGAAGAATTGCCCGCCGACCGGATCGCGTCAAACGAACAACCCCTGCCGTCAGCCGGCGGGCTTGAAAAAGTTCTCGCTGACGACGAACTGCGCCAGCGCCTCAATGAACTGCCGCCAAGCAAAGATGGCAAATATACCACTTTCACGGCCGAACAAATCGACTTCCGCAGAAATCAGGATGGCCAGCTTGAATACAGCCTGGACAAAGGCCAGTCGTATGCTGTCGTGCCTCCTGACGAGCTTCAATTAGCCCCGGCCGGGCTTAACGCCGAGAACGCCGCGATCCAGAAAGAAGAAGCCCAGACGATTCTTGAGGACCAGCAACGGTTTGATAATGGCCCTATTCCCTCCTCGCCAGACCAAGAAATAGCCCGAGACAGCCAGCAAGAAGCAATCGGCCGTCAGCCGGCGGAAACAACGCGCGAAACCGTTACTCAACAACAAGAACAGCTCAACGAACAGCCGCCCGTCGCGGCCCAGGAAGCCAAGATCAGCGAGATCGGCCTGAAAGACAAAAACCTTGATGTTCCGAACGAGCAAGAAAAGCCCAATCTCAAGAACGAAGAAGCTTCCGAAAAGGCCTCCCCTGAAGCCATCAAGCAAGAGGAGCCGATCATTCCGAAACCTTCCGCGGCCGACAAACTGCCGGAAGTAAAAATTTCAGAATCGCTGTTGCCCAACGACCAGGGCGCGTTTGAAGGCGCTTTCAGCGACCTGACGATCAAAGACATATCCGAAGGAGAAATGCTCAAACAAGCCGAAGAGAACTTCCCCGGGCTCAAGGAGGGCAACAAGGTCTATGACCTTTACTCCAGGCTGTTCCGCGGACAGGAAAGCGGACAAGATAGCTCAACCGCCCAAGAGTTCAAAGAATTTTTGAAAAAAGACGGGACAGGCTCCCTGATAAGCGAAAGAATCGCCAAGACGATGAGAGACAGCTTCAATTTTGAAGCCGTAAATATTGATAAGCCCGGATACCTTGATGATTTTCTTGACAAACAGGCGCGTAACTTCGGCAAGCCCGACAAAGTCGCTTTTTACCGCCTGCTACTCGACTACCAGACCCTGGAAAGCCTCAATGATTCGCTTGAGGCCCAAGAGATCAGCCTGGGCAAATGACGAATCAATGAAAACAGCCCTCTTTGGGGGCTGTTTTTTCGTATTTTAAAAGCCCGGATGAAGAGGTTGTCTTTGACAACATTCAAACGGGCTCTTAAGTTCCTGTGACTTCACCTGCAATCTTGGTGGGCCCTCCGGACCAGGGGAACCATCCTGGCCGAAGGGAGAAAGAAGAAAAACCTTTCCTCCCTTTGGGAAGGTTTTACCTCTTTCTCTAGGGAGTCAAGTTTTTCATTGACCTCCTTGAGAGAATCGTGCCATTTGGCCTCGAAATCATCAACCTTCTTTTTTGCTTGGTTGGCGACGTCAAGGGCCTGAGAGGCCTTGAGATCAGCTGCTTTAGCTATCGCCACTGGGTCCTCCTCTGGGGTGGCCGCGGGTGCCGGGGTCTGAAGCTTCAGCTCCGCAACCTGGTCCTCGAGTTTTTTAATCCTCTCGACCAGCTTTGCGTCGCGTTCCGACCGCTTTTCATCCAGGCTCACGTAGAAATCAGTGAGCGCCTGGATACCAGCTGGAACGCCGCCGGCCTTGAACTTTGCAACAGCCTCGGCCACGAGGGCCTTGGCCTCGGATTTTGTAAAGCCGGCTTCTTGAGCCTGGGCTACTAAAATCCTTTGGTGGGCATCCCGAAAATACTCGACGCCGCTGCTGTAGAGCCCACCCTTCACGTCTGCCCTTGCAATTTTCCGAATTTCGTTCTCGGAAAACGCAACGGTATCGTCATCCGGGTCGTCCGCGACGATCCCAGTGGTAGTAGCTGCCTGTGCAGATAGAAACAGAAAACCTACCAGCATTATGGCGCTGGCAACCATGAGTCTTTTCATTCTACATCTCCTCATTTGCGGGGCCCGGCCATCCGGCTACCCTGCGCTGTTTCGTTCAGAAAAATTAATGCTTCCCTCCGGTCCGTTTTTCGGTCACGGCCGGGGTGTCTTCAACTGGGGCGGGGGCATAGATTGTAAAGCCCTGTCGCGTTAGTTCCTGCACAATTTCTTGTGCAGATGGAACAGAAACTTGGACTTGCTTTTTTTCTATTTTGCTGATGAGATCACCCGTGGAAAATGCTATGGCCAATGCAATTATTACCAGTGTTACAGAAATTCCGACGAAAAAGGCAAGCTGTCTAAAGAGCAGCTTGTCTACTTTTTTCTCGATGATCTCTAAGAAACCATAGGAGTCATCGTCTCCTAGCAAGGCCTCCTCGATCTTACGGATCGGGGCCGTCATTTCCTCAATCTTCTCCTCTTCGCTTGGCGGGATCTCTTCACGCAAAAAAGCGACCTTAGCTTCTTTCAAGAACTTGGAGACTTCACCCGCCTCCGTTTCTGTGATGTTGTCAAAAATGATGTTTTCCAAGTCCTTATATCTTTTCCGCGCCTCTGAAGATTTTATTTTTCCGATGGAAGCAAGAGCGTCGTACATCTCGTCTGGATCGCTTACCTCTGTTACAGTTATCTTGAACTTCTTCATTCCGAATTCCTCCTATGAGTAAATAGATAAGCAAGTAAATCAAAACAAAAACAGTATTGGTGCAAGCACCCAGGTGGGCCTTGAATCCCACTTGGGTGCTCACACCGTTCCTTGAAAGCAGCATCGGATTTTTGGTGAAATCAAATATTTGTTTGTAATGAACTTTTATGACTATATTATACCACTACCCTCTATATATGTCAATGATTCCAACACATTTCCGCTTTTAGTCAAAGCAAAAGGTAATCTATACAGACATATTGCACTTTTTCAGATAACCTGAGGGCATATGAAAATTATGCCCAAATCAACCAAGGAAGAAAAATACAGGTGGATAAAGCCAATCTTAGATAAAGAGGTGTCCATTAAGAACATGGCCAAAGTGTCTCCTTTTTCCGAAAGAACCTTGAAATACTGGCTGGCGACTTTCCGTAAACAGGGAATGGAAGGCCTGGAAAACAAGTCAAGGCGTCCCAAGACCAATTCCAAAGAAACGCCGATACGG
>JAQUKS010000035.1 GCA_028718965.1 Minisyncoccota bacterium | reverse complement strand
TCAAGGCTCACTGAATGGCTGATCGAATACAATTTTGTCCGGCCCCATCAGGCCCTTGGTTATTCGACGCCGATCCGATTCACCGAGAAAACATTAAAAGTGTTACCCATGTGGTCTTCTAGTGCAAGGCCTTGACAGGTATCTTTGTTTTTGTTAAATAGTATTCAGCGTTTGATTATCGCGCTTCCCTTGGGGGCGTTTTAGTTTTTTAAAAACATAAAGAAAGGAAATTATTAATGAAAAGAATGTTTTTTTCATTATTAGCTATATTTTTTTTCTGCACCGACTTTATTTTTGTTTCCACCCTGGGAAGTTTTTCTGGGGAGGCAGGAATAAGGTCAGTGAGGGTTCCTTTGCCAGATATTAAAGAGGAACCCACTAAGTTTCTTATTATATGGAGGCCACGGCCTACGGGCCTCCGTTGTTTCCGGAAAAAGCCCTTACTTTCACCGGCCAGCCGGTCGGTTTGGGGGTGGTTGCCGTTGACCCGAAGGTAATTCCTTTGGGTTCGGTAATTTATTTTCCGGAGGTATTTCCGGGCCAGAAGTTCCTTGCCCTGGATACGGGCAGGGAAATCAGAGGCCCGGATGTCGATATCTGGCTGCCGACGGCAAAGGCAGCCAAAGAATTTGGCCGTAAAAGAATAACGGCCGTTGTCCTGAACGCAAAACTTTCCCTTTAGGGAGGTTTTGCGTTTTTTCTTTAAATAATCTAAATTAGAATAATCAGTAAGTATGCGATATTATTTAAGCAAAGAAAATTTTTACACGCAAAAAGCCAAGGACGAGGGCTATCCGGCCCGATCGGTCTACAAACTGCGGGAAATCGACCGAAAATTCGGAGTTTTTAAAACAGGGGACAAGGTTTTGGATTTGGGCGCTGCTCCGGGCTCGTGGCTTCTGTATATCAGCGAAAGAATCGGCCCGGGGGGCAGGGTGTTCGGATGCGACATCGATGATTTGAAAACCGACTTGCCCGCCAACTCCGTTTTTATGAAAAAAAGCGTTTTTGACAACGATCTTTTGCCGATTTTACGGGCTTCGGGGTTCCGTAATTTTAATGTAGTCGTCTCGGACCTGGCGCCTCAAACATCGGGCTTGCACGAAAAAGACGTGGCCGATTGCCTGGAGCTCACCCGCCGGGCTTTTGAAATCGCCTGCCAAACGCTGGAAGATGCCGGAAATTTTATCTGCAAGGTTTTTGAGGGTCCGGATGTCGACGAGTTTGTCAAAGAAACCGAACAAAATTTTAAAATCGTCAAAAGATATCGACCCCAAGCCATTCGCAAAGGCAGCCGGGAGTTTTATCTGGTAGCCAAAAATTTTATCCGCAGAGATCCTTGACTTTTCATGATTTTTTAATATAATAATAATGTCAAGTACGAGCTCAATCGTAACTCCAAATTCCCGAGCCTTGCTCGGGTTTTTGTTTATAAAATAAAGAATGTTAAAATAAATTCGTGGAGCTCAAGGGGCCACCTCAAGGCGAGGAGCTCGTACTTGACATTCGGGCTAGAGGGGTTCGATTCCCCTTTACTCCACTTCAAAAATCCCTGCTCGTTGGGGATTTTTGATTTAAGTTATAGAAGTTGGTATTATCTAAATAAAATGAAGAATAAAAATTTTAATCAAGAAATTGTTTGGCTGCTTAACGAAAAATACGGCGGGCAGTTGACGGATAAAGCGAAAAAGGATATAACTTGTTTGCAAAAAGGCAGGCCGGTTGATTATGTCATTGGCTATAAAAATTTTTTGGGCTGTAAAATTGATTTGAGGCATAAGCCCCTTATTCCCAGGGAAGAAACAGAATTCTGGGTTCAAAAAGCTATCGAAAACTCAAGCGGAGAAGTTTCGGGTATTGTTTTCAAGGTTTTGGATATGTTCGCGGGCTCGGGTTGCTGCGGTATCGCGGTTTTGAAACATATTCCCCACAGCCGCTGCGATTTCGTTGACGTGGATGACGATTGCCTGAAGCAAGTCCGTCTTAATCTGAAAATCAACGGGCTTGATAAAAAAAGGTATCGCGTGACAAAATCGGATGTTTTTAGCGGGGTGAAAGGAAAGTATGATTTGATTTTGGCCAATCCGCCGTATATCGCTTTCAGCCAAAAAGCAAAGGTGCAAAAGCCGGTTTTGGATTTCGAGCCGAAGGGAGCCCTTTTTGCCAGGAACAACGGTCTGTATTTCATCGATAAGTTCTTGCAGGGGGCCAAAAACTATTTGACTCCGGAAGGTGTCATTTATTTGGAATTCGGCTATAATCAAAAAAAAGACATCGAAAAGATGTTAAAGAAATCCGGCTGGCAGAATTATGTTTTTAACAAAGACCAGTTCGGCAAATGGCGGTATCTGAAAATTTTTAATTTTTGATTTTCATTTTGAATTTATGTCTATGTATCACAAAAAAACATTCGACAACGGATTGCGGCTTATAACAGTGCCAAGCAGTGATACCAAAGCCGTGACAGTCATGGTCTTGGTGGGGGCGGGCAGTAAGTACGAAACCAGGGAAATCAACGGCATTTCGCATTTTTTGGAGCATTTGCTTTTCAAAGGCACCAAAAAACGCCCGACAGCGTTGAAAATTTCTGAAACATTGGACAGGGTCGGGGGCATTTACAACGCTTTTACCAGCAAAGAACTTACCGGATATTTCGCCAAGGTTGATGCCGGACATTGGGAGCTGGCTCTTGACTGGGTGAGCGACATTTTTTTGCATTCGGTTTTGCCGGCCAAAGAAATCGAAAAAGAGCGGGGCGTGATTATCGAAGAAATCAATATGACGCTGGACACGCCGATGAGATACGTAGGCGAACTATGGGAAAACCTTTTATATGGCGACCAGCCTGCCGGTTGGGATATTATCGGCACCAAAGAAAATATCCTGAAGCTGCAAAGAAAGAATTTTACCGATTATCTCAAAAGTCATTATTCCAGCCAAAATACCATAGTGACTGTCGCGGGCAACTTTCCGGTGAGCCGGCTTGAGAAAGAAATAACGAAATACTTTCGCGGCATCAACAAGGCCGCTCCGGCAGTAAAGATCAAAACCAAAGAGCGCCAAAACCGGCCGCAACTTCTGGGGCGCTATAAGCAAACCGACCAGACGCACTTGTGTCTGGGGGTTCGGGGCCTGGACGCTTTTCATCCTCAAAAATACGTCCAGGAAATCATGGCGGTGATTTTGGGAGGCAATATGAGCTCCCGGCTTTTCACCGAAGTGAGGGAAAAAAGAGGGCTGGCCTATTATATCCATACTTCGGCCGAAGATTACACCGACAGCGGATTTTTAATGACGCAGGCAGGCGTGCCCAATGACAAAGCGGCCCAAGCCATCGCGGTAATTTTGAAAGAATATCTAAAAATGAAAGAAAAAGGCGTGGGGGAGGCCGAATTGCAAAAAGCCAAGGATTATCTTAAAGGCATCCTGATTTTGTCGCTGGAGGCTTCTGACGCACAGGCAATGTTTTTCGCGGGCCAGGAATTGCTGGAAAACAAGATTTTGACGCTGGAGGAAAAATGTGCCAAAATTGATAAAGTACGGGCTGGCGATATCAAGCAGCTGGCCGGGGAAATTTTTCAGCCCGCCAAATTAAACCTGGCTCTATTGGGTCCACATAAGGAAAAAGAAAATTTTGAAAAATTATTAAAGATATGATTTTTCGCAATCAAGCCGAGACCGCTTCTTTCAACATAAGCTGGACGGCTCTTATAAAAATTCTCCTGGCCGTGATTTTGCTTTACGTGATTTTTGTGATTAAAGACATCCTTATCTGGTTTATTTTCGCTCTGATTATCAGCGTGCTTTTCAATTATGTGATCGACTTGTTGGAAAAAAAGCGCGTGCCGAGACTGCTTTCTACCGCTGTCTTGTATCTTGGATTTCTCGCTTTGGCGGGGTTTTTCATTTATATCACCGCTCCTATGCTGCTTGATGAGCTGCAGGATTTTATCCAGCATTTTCCCCAATACATCAAGAAAGTAGCGCCTGTTTTGAGCAAGTTCGGCATCAACATCAATTTGAGAGCCGTATCGAGCGCCGATGCTTTCATGAACACCGTGGAACTCGGCCTTACCAGGGCTAGCGGCAGCGTAACCAACGCCCTGTTCGCCTTGTTCGGCGGAGTGGCTTCGACCATTATGGTTTTTGCCCTGGCTTTTTTTATGTCATGGGAGGGCAAATTCATAGAAAAGATGATTCATATCTTTTCGCCGGTCAAGCATAGCGAATATCTGCTGGGTCTTTGGAGAAGGGCCAGGAAAAAAATCAGCGCCTGGTTTATCACCAGAGTAATCGGAGCCGTTTTTATCGGCCTGGCCACCTATCTTGTTCTGGCGGTTTTCAACGTCAAATACGCTTTTGTCTTGAGCCTGATTGCCGGTTTGGCCGACCTGGTGCCATTTATGGGCCCGGTTGTTTCAAGCCTGGCGATATTTGCCATAACCGCGGTAAACTCTTTCTGGCAGGCGACGATCGTGCTTTTGGCAGTGGTTCTCATACAACAGCTGGAAAATCACGTTTTGTTGCCGTTTCTGTTTAAAAGATTCGCCGGGCTCTCTCCGGTGCTAGTGCTGATTTCTTTGGCTATCGGCGGAAAGCTTTGGGGCCTGGCCGGGGCCATTTTGGCTATGCCTCTGGCAGGCGTTGTTTATGAAATCGTAAGGGATTATCTGGTAAGGCTGCGCAGAAGCGAACAGGCCGAAGAAGCCGGAAGCTAATTTTATTTATGGCTGTTTTATATGTGGTGGCAACGCCCATCGGCAATTTAAGCGATATCAGCAAGCGGGCGCTGGACGTTTTAAAATCCGTTGATTGTATTTTGTGCGAGGACACGCGGGTGAGCCAGAAAATGCTCGCTCATTTTGCCATAGAAAAGCCGCTTGTTTCCTATCATCAGCATTCCAAAGTTTCCAAGATCAACGAAATTTTGGCAATGTTGCGGGACGGCAAGAGCTTGGCGGTGATTTCTGATGCTGGCACGCCGGGCTTATCCGATCCCGGGGGAAAATTGGTCGAAGAAGTCGTAAGAGAACTAGGAGATAAAGTCAGAATTGAGCCGATTCCCGGCTCATCAGCCATTACGGCCATTGCCAGCGTTTGCGGTTTTCCGATGGACAGATTTTTGTTTTTGGGATTTCCTCCGCAGAAAAACAAACGCCGGAAATTTTTTGAAGAGGTTACCACTTCCAAATATCCGGTAATTTTTTACGAATCTCCCTATCGTATTCTCAAAACCCTTGATGATTTGTCATCTCAAAACATTAAAATGTCCGTGGTAATCGGCCGCGAGTTGACTAAAAAATTCGAAACGATTTATCGCGGCACCATCGACGAAGTTTTTGAGGCGATAAAAAAAGACGCCCCGGGCAGAACGCCAAGGGGCGAGTTTGTGGCGGTGGTAAAAAAGATGTAAGCGAGTCAAAAGAAAAGAAACGCCCAGATGGCGTTTTTTTGATGGCGAAAAGCCGCGAAATATGATAAGGTAAGAAAAAGAATAAAAATATGACTGAACGAAACAGAAAAATTTATATCACGACCCCGATTTATTACGTCAATACAAAGCCGCATATCGGGCATGCCTATACTACATTGGCGGCCGATGTTTTGTCGCGCTATCACAGATTGACGGGCAAGGACGTTTTTTTTCTGACCGGAACTGACGAGCATGGCGCGAAGATTGCTCAGGCAGCCGAGAAAAACGGCAAAGAACCGCAGGAATTCTGCGATGAGATTTCGGGTTTGTTCAAGCAGGCCTGGAAAAACCTCGGTATTGATTATTCATATTTCATTCGCACTACCGACAAACATCATGAACAAAAAGTGGCCGAGTTTTTAATTGCTCTCAAAGAAAAAGGGTTTTTATATGAAGGCGATTATAGCGGGCTTTATTGCGTTGGCTGCGAAAAATTCATTACTGGAAAAGATCTGATTGACGGTCAATGCCCTGACCACAAATGCGCGCCGGAAAAAGTGGCGGAAAAGAATTGGTTTTTCAAGTTGAAAGAATTTTTGCCCCAGATAGAGCGTCTGATCAACGAAGGGCGAATTTTGATACAGCCCGAAAAAGCAAAGCAGGAGGTATTGGGTCTTTTCAAACAGGGGTTGGATGATATTTCGGTATCCCGGCAAAACGTTACCTGGGGCATCAAATTGCCTTGGGACGAAAAACAAACCATTTACGTGTGGGTGGACGCTTTGCTCAATTATTGGACGGCTACTCGCCAGGATGATCGCCAGGACTACTGGCCGGTTGACTTACATCTTGTTGGACGCGATATTTTAAAGTTCCATTGCGTTTACTGGCCGGCTCTGCTTCTGGCGGCCGGCTTGGATCTGCCTAAGCAAATTTTTTGCCACGGCTATTTCACGATCAATGGCCAAAAAATGTCCAAAACCATCGGTAATGTGATCGATTCCAATGACTTGATCACCAAATACGGCCTCGACGCCACGCGCTATCTTTTGCTGACGCAATTTCCTTTCGGCAACGACGGCGACATCTCACTTGAGCGGCTTGATGAAAAGTATAACAGCGATTTGGCGAGCGGTCTAGGCAACCTGGTGTCCAGGGTTCTTACCCTCGCTAATAATCTGAAGCTTCAGATCGCGGACTGCGAATTGACGTCCAGAGTTCCGAATCTTGAAGAGGCAAGGCAAAAATACCGCCTTGCTTTGGATAGTTTTCAGTTCAATGAAGCTCTGGCCTCTGTTTGGGATCTGATCGGCTTTTGCGACAAATACATCAATGATGAAAAGCCCTGGGAGGGCAGAGATAATTCAAAAGAGGTCGTTGGCGATACGCTTTTGGTTCTGCGCGAGATCGCTGATCTGCTTAAGGCTTTTATGCCGCAAACTTCCGATAAAATTCTGAATCGAATCGAAAATGGAAAAGGAGATTCTCTCTTTCCGCGGATTTAATTCTATGACGCAGGAAAACAAGGTTTGTCAAAACTGTAAAAAAGAGTTCGTTGTCGAACCCGATGATTCTGAATTTTACGAAAAGATCAAAGTTCCTGCTCCGACCTTCTGTCCGGAGTGCCGCATGTTAAGAAGAATGATGTGGCGCAATGAGAGAGCGCTTTACAAACGCGAAGACGATTTCGGGAAAAGCATTGTCGCTGTTTTCTCGCCCGACAAGCCCTACAAAGTATATGAGCAGAATCACTGGAGATCGGACAAATGGGACGCCGCGAGCTACGGCAAGGATTATGATTTTTCAGAGCCCTTTTTTGTTCAGCTGTCCAGGCTTTTGCAGAGGGTTCCCCAGCCTAATCTGGCTAATATTGATTTGGTGGCCAGCGATTACGTCAATTACGCTTCCGGCTTGAAAAACTGTTATCTTGTGTTCGGCACCGATCAAAGCGAAGACGTCGCTTACGCGGCAAGAACGGTGAATTGTAAGAATTCCTATGACTTGTTCGTTGCCAACAAAGACGAGCTTTGCTTTCAGAACGTCAATTGCCATGAATCGTATAAAGTATCTTTCAGTATCAATTCCAGCAACAATCTTAATTCAGCCTTCTTAAACAACTGTCACAACTGCGAAAGCTGTTTCGCTTGCTGTAACCTAAGGAATAAGAAATACCACGTTTTCAACAAGCCATACACCCCCGAGGAGTATCAAAAAGAGATCGCCAAATTTGACCTGGGGAGTCACAACGTGGTGGAAGACCTCAAGGGAAAGTTCAGGGAATTTTCTCTCAATTTTCCGAGGCGTTTCGTTATGTCCTTGCACACGAAAAATTCAAGCGGGGACAATCTTCACAAAGCCAATAACTGCCATAATTGTTTTGACGTTGAAGGAGAGGCCGAGAACGTTAAATTTTTGGTTTATGGCGTCCCTGGCGTAAAGGATTCGTACGACATTTACGGAGTCGGATTTAAGGCCGAGCTTTGTTATGAAGTGCTGGCTTGCGGCGCTTCCACGCAAAGGGCCCGTTTCGGACTTATCAACTGGAGTTCCGATGACCTCCAGTATTGCGTCCATTGTTATTCTTCCTCCCACCTCTTCGGATGCGTAGGATTGAAGAACAAGCAATACTGCATCCTCAACAAACAATACACCAAAGAACAATACGAAGCCCTCCTCCCCAGAATCATCCAGCACATGTCAGACATGCCCTACCAAGACAGAAAAGGCAGAACATACACCTACGGAGAGTTCTT
>JAQUKS010000034.1 GCA_028718965.1 Minisyncoccota bacterium | reverse complement strand
CTCGAGCACGTTTACACCTCGTTTCCGGAGAAGAAAATTCGCAGAGAAAACGTCGAAATAGGAGGAAAATCCGCCGAGCAACTTATTTCCGAAATGGAAGCAGTCGGCATCAACATTTCAAACTATGCAAAGAGCATGCTTCGAAATCCTGAATTCGTATCCGGCGGTCGAGAAGAGGCAACACTTATTCGTCTTACCGTCGCTGATCTTGGATTCAAGACGAGTGCTACTACTGATCAAATCTACGAACGTGCCCAAGCTTTGGGTTTGGAATTATGCCCTCCCAACACCGGTCCCAACTATCGCTTGAAGTATCGAAACCAACCCTTGGATGAATGGTTTTGCATTGGAATGAAGCAAATTATCGACTCCGGCGGCCACCCGATCGTCTTCGTGCTGGAGCGCGACGGCGGCGGTTTGTGGCTGCGCAGCCATTGGGCGGGGCCTTCGGGCGCCTGGAGTCCGGGCCGCAGGTTCGTGTTCCGTCTCCGCAAGTCTGAGTTTTAAATCTTTTGTTTCTTTATAATCTTTGACACCTTGGTTCTTAGACTCTTTGATCCTTAGCCACCTTGGTCCGGTCAACGAAACGAATATGGCAAGAATTTGGAATAAGCATGAACAGACAAATACCCCTCTTAAAAAAAAGGTCTTTGTGGCCCTGTCGGGCGGTGTGGACAGCGCGGTGGCTGCGGCTTTGCTGAAAGAGCAGGGCTATGAGGTAACCGGAATTTTTATGAAATTTTGGCAAGCTCCCTGCGACGGCTCCAAGAATAACGGCTGGAACAGGTGCTGCTCTTTTGAATCACAGCAAAGAGCCAGAGCGGTGGCTGCGGCTTTGGGCATACGGTTTTATGTTTTGAATTTTGAGCGGCAGTTCAAGAAGGAAATCGTCGATTACTTTTTGCGGGAGCTGAAAGCCGGCCGCACGCCCAATCCCTGCGTTGCTTGTAACAAAGAAATCAAATTCGGGCTTTTGTTGAACAAGGCGCTGGCCATCGGCGCTTGTTATGTTGCCACGGGGCATTACGCCCGCTTGCGGCGGGAAAGGAATTTTGATTCCAAAATCGCGGGAAACAAAGGGAAAAGCGCAAGGTTATTGAAAGCGAAAGACAAAAACAAAGACCAGACCTATTTTTTATGGCAGCTGAATCAAAAGCAATTATCGAAAATTTTGTTTCCGATAGGGGAAATCGCCAGCAAATCCGAAGTGCGGAAGCTGGCCAAAAAATTCAATCTGCCGGTGGCCGAAACCAGAGAGTCGCAAGAGGTTTGTTTCATCAAAAACACAACCGACGAATTTTTAAAAAAGTATCTCAAGGAAAAGCCGGGCGAAATTAAAAATAAAAAAGGCGAGGCCCTGGGCAGGCATAGCGGCCTTTGGTTTTATACTATCGGCCAGCGCAAGGGTATTGGTTTGCCGGGCGGCCCTTGGTTTGCGGTGGCTAAGGATGTAAAAAAGAATGTTTTGATTGTAAGTAAGGATGAAAATGACTTATTAAGTAGAGAGTTGATTGCCGGAAAGGTGAACTGGCTTGGAGGGGAGCCGGCTGATTTTCAGAATATCCGGGCTAAAATAAGATACGGGATAAGGCCGGCTAAAATAAAATCAATGCAGAAAACCGGCCCCGACAAATATAAAATCATTTTCAGCCGGCCCCAGCGAGCCATCACCCCGGGCCAGTCAGTGGTTTTCTACAAAAATGACGAGCTTCTCGGGGGCGGGGTTATAGTTTCCGGCAGCTATTGACAATTTTTTTATTTTGAATAGTATAGTGCCATAAACAACAGGCGAATCTTTATTCGCCTGTTGAAAGAAAGGCGGGAAAATAGGGTAATCCCGCTTGCCCCGCCCCTCCTGCCTTTCTTGTTATTTTTTCTCCTGATTCAGTATCGCCAGTTCGCTAATTGTTTAAGGCGCGAGGAAAGAACGTTTGAAAATGTTTTTTCCTCGCGCCTTAATGCTGACTTTTTTGACGCCAATGGTTATCCAAAGAGGGATAACCTAGAAAGACGACAAAAGAGTCAGCGACCAATATAAAAGACAGTGACTTAGTTGCTGTCTTTTTTCATTTTTAAAAAAGTGTGGTAAAATAAGGCTATATGAATAAGGAGTTGTTGAATCAAGACAGCCAAAAATTGATTTTGTTGGGCAATGAGGCCATAGTGCGCGGCGCCTTGGAAGCAGGGGTGCAGTTTGTGGCGACTTATCCGGGCACTCCGGCATCGGAGATCGGCAATGATTTTGCTGAAATCGCCAGGAACAACGATAAGCTATATTTCGAGTTTTCCACCAACGAGAAGTTGGCCATGGAAGCGGTGATAGGCGCTTCGTTTTCCGGTCTGAAATGCCTTTGCGCCATGAAAAACTTTGGTTTGAACGTGGCTTCTGACAGTCTGCTGCCTTTTTTGTATACCGGCTCGAAAGGGCCGGCCGTTATTGTGGTGGCTGATGATCCTTCATGTCATTCTTCGGCCCAGTCCGAGGAGAATTCGCGCGGTTTTGCCGGTCTTGCCCATATTCCCATACTGGAGCCATCGGACGTTCAGGAATGCTTGGATTTTACCAAGCTGGCTTTTGAGATCTCCCAAAAATTCAATTTGCCCGTAATGGTGCGCCTTACCACGCGCGTGGCCCATCAAAGGGCCATAGTGAAAACCAGCGATTTGCCCGAAGCATCGCCTTCCGGAGCCAAATTCGAATCCAACAAACACCAATTCGTTACCATGCCTCCCAGAGTGCTGGAGATGCATCAGGAGCTGCTTGAAAAGTTAGACAAGATCAAAGAGTTCGCTGAGGAGAACGGCATTAACAAACTGCAAATTCCCCAGCAGGCAAACCCCAAATCCAGGCTGGCTAGAATAGGCGTTATAACAAGCGGAGTAAGCTATTTGCACGTTATGGAGGCTCTGCGGATGCTCGGAATCGACGTTCCGGTATTAAAGCTGGGATTTTTCAATCCCTTGCCCAAAGAAAAGATAAAGCAATTCATCAAGCCCTTGAAAAAGGTCCTGGTGGTCGAGGAGCTTGAGCCGTATCTTGAAAAGGAAACGATCTGTCTGGCCAAAGAGGTAAATCCCAAGCTTGAGATTCATGGCAAGTCGCTTTTGCCCGAAGTCGGCGAATTGAAGCCCGAACAAGTGATGGCGGCCCTGGCTTTGATCATTGGCAAGAAGCTTAAACCACTTCCGGTTGTTGATTTCAAAACCATCAAGCACAAGCCCCGTTTCTGCACCACGCCCGTTTGTCCTTATTGGAGAGTTTTCGCGGCCATAAAGCAGGCCGCTCCCCAGGGGACGATCTTCGGGGGCGACATCGGTTGCTATATGATCGCTGCTTTCGAGCCGATGCAAATATATGATTATATGTTCTGTATGGGTTCTTCGGTCGGCATAGGCCACGGTATCGCCAAGGCGGTTGGAGGCAAGCAAAAAGCTATTACTCTGATGGGAGACGGCACGTTCTTCCATTCGGGCATGCCTGCCTTGCTTAACGCCTCTTACAATCGTTCGAATATTCTGGCCATCATAGTGGACAACCGCATCACGGCCATGACCGGCCACCAGCCCAATCCGGGCATGGGGCAGAACGCCGAGGAGGGAACGGTGAGCGAGGCAAGGATCGAACAGATAGTCGGATCATTCGGGATAAAGGAGGAGAATATAAAAGTGGTTGATCCGGTTGACGATTTCAACGGCATGGTCGCGGCCGTGAAGGAGCTTTACGCCAAGAACGAACTCTCGGTGATAATAGCCAGGCGGATCTGCGCCTTGCTTGAAAAAAAGCAAAAAAAGAATCAGGATAAATCCTAACTTATCTATGGACAAGAACGGGACATTCAACATAATCGTTGTCGGGGTGGGAGGCCAGGGACTGATGACCCTGCTCAAGATCATTTCACAGGCTGCTTTTGACGCCGGGCTTGACGTTAAAACATCCGAACTGCACGGATTGTCGCAAAGGGGAGGCTCGGTGAGCGTTTATATCCGTTTTGGCGAAAAGGTGTTCTCGCCTCTGGTGCCTCAAGGCCAGGCTGATTTGATTTTGGCTTTGGAACAGCAGGAGTCGTTGAACGGCCTCTATTTCGCCAACAAAAAGACCGTTTTTCTGATAAACCAGCAGGAAACTCCGACAATGGCCCAAACAGCAGACAAGGCCGAGATAGAACAGGAACTGAAAAAAGTGGTCAGGCGGGCGATTTTCCTGCCCGCTTCGAATGTTTGCCAGAAAGAGCTTGGCAGTGATGTTTTCTCGGGTGTTTATCTTTTGGGCTACGCGGCAAAGAAGGGATTTCTGCCGTTCAAGAGAGAAGAGCTGGAATCAGCCGTAAGGGAAACGATGCCTGAAAAATACTGGGAATCAAACCTCAAAGCCCTGGAGCTTGCCGGTCATTGAATTATGTTAGCGCTTATTCATTACGACGAGATCGCCCTGAAAGGCGGCAATCGAAAATTTTTTGAGCAAAAGCTGGCCGAGAACGTTAAAAAATCCCTTTGTCAAAAGGGGATTGTTTTTGATTCCGTGAAGCGCGTTTACGGGCGCGTCCTTGTGAACTTTCCCGATGACCGGGAAAAGGAAACGATACGCGCTGTTTTGAAAAACATTTTCGGCATAGCCCATTTTTCTTTTGCCCAGGAATGCGCCAAAGACATTGAAAAAATCAAAGAAAAATCGTTTGATGTTTTAAGTCGCCAAGAATTTACCACCTTTAAGGTGGAGACCAAACGAGGCGATAAAAATTTTGCTTTGACCTCCCAACAAGTCAACGAGCAAGTCGGTGAGCATATTTTGATGTGGCTTGAGAATGAAAGGAGCTTAGCTCCTTTCAATAAAGGAGCTAAGCTCCTTTCAGCATCCAAAGTAAAGTTAGATAATCCGGATATTACTTTGTATATTGAAATTGCTGAGAAAGATGTTTTTTTGTATACCGAAAAAATCGCCGGGCCGGGCGGCCTGCCTTCGGGAGTTTCGGGCAAGGCAATATGTCTGATCTCCGGGGGCATTGACTCGCCCGTGGCCGCCTGGTATTTGATGAAAAGGGGAGTAGCAGCAGTTTTTGTTCATTTTTATTCAACGCAACAGGGCTATGAGCAATCTTTGGAAAAAGTTCGGGATTTGGTGCGAGCTCTGAATGCTTTTGGGCTCAACAGCAAAATATATTTTGTGTCATTTTCCGATATTCAAAAAGAAATTGTGCTTAGCACTCAAGCCGATTTGCGGGTGGTGCTCTACCGGCGGTTTATGTTTGCGGTGGCCAGCGAAATTGCCCAAAAAGAGGGCGCCAAGGCCCTGATAACCGGTGAAAATGTCGGCCAAGTGGCCAGCCAAACCCTGGACAATATGCTGGTCATTAGTCAGGCAACGAGTTTGCCGATTTTGCGCCCCTTGGCCGGATTTGATAAAATAGAAATAATCGACAAGGCCAAAAAAATAGGCACTTATGAGATTTCCATTCAGCCGCATTTGGATTGTTGTTCGATGTTCGTGCCCAAACACCCGCAAACCAAAGCCGATTTGAAAGAAGTGCGAAAACAGGAGAAAAAGCTGAAAGTGAAAAAGCTCATAGCTTCAGCGATAAAAAACGCGAAAATTGAAACAATTTAAAATTATGCGAAAAAATATCAACAGCAAAACATCATTGTCGGAGATATTCGATCTGGCGGGAGCGGAAGAGATTCTGGCCAGATACAAGGTGCCCTGTCTTACATGCCCGATGGCTCAATACGAGATGAAATCACTTACTCTGGGTGACATTTGCAAAATGTATGGCATTGACCAGAAGGGGCTTATCGCTGATTTGAACAAACTCAACTAGTTTTGCGAGGGTCAAGTTTTGTGAGGGTCAGACCCTCACAAAACTAATTTGCGGAAGGACGGGCCTTCCATGATCATTGATTAAAATAATAAGCGCTCCTTTGTCGTGGTCAAAGAAGCGCTAGACCTACTGCGAGACCTTTTTCAAGTTCGAGGCCTCGCAACCCACTGTGTGGTGTCTTTTTCCGTTTTTGTCGACAGGGAAAGACACATTTATCCCTGTCGACCAGCATCCTTCCTCTACAACTACGCCCCATTTTCCAATGGAGCAATAGTCATAGTCCGGGAGGCCGGCCCGAACGCCCTCTTCTCTGACGACTTCCACGATGTCATCAGAGAAGATTTTTTGGCCCTGGCTGTCGAACCGGTTAAGTGGTTCGCGAAATTTTGTTTTCATTTTTTTCACCTCCTTTCAATAAAACGTGAAAAAAATGATTTCGTCTATTTTCTGCTTTCTTTCTATCACTTTTGATTTTTTTTGCAATCTTTTGGCCTTGAATTTGTCGCGAATATGGACGAGAAGCTCAAGACGAATATCATCCTTGTTTCGCTGTTTCTGCTGGTTTTAGCCAATGTTTTCGTCTGGCAGTTCGTTTTTTCCCTGGACAACAATTTGAAGGTCGTTTTTTTCGACGTGGGCCAGGGAGACAGTATTTTTATCGAAACGCCCCAGGGCCATCAGATTTTGATCGACGGGGGGCCGGGCAAGCGCGTTTCAGCCAAGCTGGGCAGGGTGATGCCGTTCTGGGACAGATCATTGGATCTGGTCGTTTTGACTCATCCCGAATACGATCATTTGAGCGGCCTGATCGAGGTTTTGCGAAGATACGAAGTAAAAAACATCCTTTGGACCGGAATCGAAACCAGCGGCGGGCTTTTTGAACAATGGCAGAAAGCGCTGGCGGCCGAAAAGGCCAGGGTTGTTTTCGCTCACGCGGGCGAGACAATAAAAGCAGGAAATGTTTTTGGTTTTATTCTTTCCCCAAGGGAAGATCTGTCCGGCCGGACTTCGGACAAGGGAATCAACGAGACATCGGTCGTTCTTTCGCTGGTTTTCGGCGCCAACGGGTTTCTTTTTACCGGCGACATCGGCGAGAAAACCGAGAAAGCTCTGCTTAACGGCACGGGTGATATAGGGGCCGATGTTTTGAAGGTCGCTCATCACGGCAGCAAATATTCGAGCTCGAAAGAGTTTTTATCATCGGTTGCCCCGCGCCTGGCGGTGATCTCCTGCGGGGCCAACAATTCCTACGGCCACCCCAATAAGGAGGTGTTGAGTAATTTGCTGGAATTTGGTATAACTGTTCTAAGAACAGACCAAAAAGGCGACATAACGATTACTTCTGACGGAAGTAATTTTAAATATAAGAACAAATAGAGATGGTTGCAAAACTGTTCCGTAGCGAAATTTCAGCTTTTTGAGCGAGGCGAGGAAGGCGAGCAAAATGGCTTGATGCCGTAGCCCAGCTACGGTGAAAGGCATTTTGCGACGTCTGACGATGCCGCAGCCAAAAAGATGAAATTGCAGCAGGAATAGTTTTGTAACCGTCTCATTGTAAAAATAATTATGAAAGACGTAGAATTTCCGGTTTTTAAAACCAAGGTCAAGGGCCTGGACAAAACATTCGACCTAATGGATGTAAAAGGCAGGGAGGATTATTTTCAGGCCAAGGCCGGAGATGAGATCAAACGCTTGAGAGAGTATCTCAAGGAAAATACTTTCGTGGCCTATCTTTTGGGCAAAAAGAATTCAGGCAAGGGCACTTACGCCAAGATGTTCAAAGAAGTGGTGAGTCCGGACAAGGTGGAGCATGTTTCAGTGGGGGACATGGTGCGCGAGCTTGACGCTGTGGTGCAGGATCCGGCCCAGAGAAAAGAGCTCGAGGCCTTTTTATCGAAAAACTATCGCGGGTATATGCCGCTTTCGGAGATCATGGCCGCCCTGGATAGCCGCAGCACGAAAGTGCTTTTGCCCTCGGAGCTTATTCTGGCTCTGGTGAAAAAGAAACTGGCCGCGGCCGGAAAGAAAGCGCTTTTTATTGACGGTTTTCCCCGTAATATGGACCAGGTTTCTTACTCTTTGTTTTTCCGCGATTTAATCGGCTATAGGGATGACCCGGATGTTTTCGTGATGATCGACATTCCCGAGAAAGTGATCGACGAACGCATCAAATACAGGGCCGTTTGCCCAAAGTGCCAGACATCGCGCAACGTCAAGCTTTTACCGACAAAGAAGGTCGGCTTTGACGAAAAAGAAAAGAAATTCTATCTGTTCTGCGACAACTCCCAATGCACCAGCGAGCGCATGGTCGGCAAAGAGGGAGACGAGCAGGGTATCGGGCCCATAAAGGACCGTTTGATGGTCGACGAGGAGCTGATAAAGAAAGCGTTCGAGCTTTACGGCGTGCCCAAGGTGCTTTTGAGAAACTCCGTGCCTGTTGACACGGCCAAGGATTACGTTGACGATTACGAGATCACGCCCGAGTATTATTACGAGAAACAGGGCGATGAGATTAAAATTTTGGAAAAACCCTGGCAAGTGCTGGACGACGAAGGAGTGGCTTCTTACAGCCTGCTGGCCGCTCCGGTAGTGGTGGCTATGATTAAACAATTAGTGGAGGCCCTGGAGATTTAGTGCTATAATTAAAAAGACCCCGCTTCACATAAAATTGGGTCAAAGCCAATTTATTGGCTTTGACGGGCGATTTAGGAAACCCTCCGCGGTTTCCGTTAAAAATCGCCCGGGGTTTTGCAAAAACTTCTATTTTATTAGGGTGTTCGTTATTCGCTTGAGCCTTGCGTTCGGGCGATAGAGCGCCCACTTGGATTCATTCTCCAATTTTTTTAGAGCGGGGTTTTCGTTTGGCGATAAAAACCGCCAAGGCGATTATTATGGCCAAAAGGAAGACGTAATCTATGTATTGAGTATACTGGCTTATTTTCAGCCAGTTTTGTTTTAGATAAATTCCCAGCAGGATGAAAGCGCTGTTCCAGATAAAAGCGCCCAATATCGTGAAGAAGGAGAATTTGCCGAAACGCATTTTGCCCCCTCCGGCCGGCAGAGCTCCCAGTTGGCGCACTATGGGCACGAAGCGGCTCAAAAAAATCGCTTTTTGTCCGTATTTCTCGAAAAACGTTTCGGTCTTTTGAATGTCTTTGG
>JAQUKS010000033.1 GCA_028718965.1 Minisyncoccota bacterium | reverse complement strand
TTAGAAAATAAAGGGTTGCGGCCCAAAACTCGCGGAGTTCCAAAATGCTCTGAAAAAGCTGCTTCCATTTTAATCCTTTTTTCACCTATTTTTAAAACAATCGGGTGAATAAAAGCCGCAAATTTGTCTCCGGCTACTCCGCCAACGCTGATTTTTTCTCCTCTCTGAAGATTAATTCCTAAAAGTTCCGCGTCCCCTTTTGTGAAAAGAGAAAATTCAGCCCCAGAGTCAACTAAAACTAAAAAAGAAAATTCATTTTTTGAATTTTCTTTTTTAATTGAAATATTGACTGCCGGAAAAGCAAACACCCTTTTATTTTCCAACAATTCAAACCCATAAGGAAAAATTAGCTTCTCCATAGGAAAAATTACCGCCGAACAACATAAATAGTTATCTTTTCCTTGGGAACAGACAATAAAATAATATCCTTAACGGCGATTTTCGGAAAAACCTTTCTGGCCGTTTCAAAAACAACTCTTGAGGAATTACCAGAGGCGACGACCCTGCCTTTTATAATAGCAACTTCTTTTCCTTTATATTTTGAAAAATTAACTTTTGTTGTATTTGTTCTCATGCTCTTTTTTCCTCATTATTAGAATTATTATAAATAATTGACGGGTGGTTGTCAAATAAAAATTAACCATTGTTTTTGTTGGCGAATTCGCAGATGCCTTTGAAATCGCAAAACTGGCAATGCCAGCCCGGGCTGGGGGCAAAATCGCTGCGTTTTATTTCTTCGATGTCAGAGATAATTTTCGCTTTCAAATCGTCTTTTTCTTTTTCACTGCCCAAAAACGAAACCAGCCCTCCTCCCTCAAGGTAATAGTAGCACAGCTCCACGGGGTTAAGCCCCAGGGCCTCCTCGGCGGCTATCTGATAAAGCAAAAGCTGGGTTTTGTCCGCTTTGCTTATTTTTTCCTCTGGTTTGCCTGTCTTGTAATCCAGCAGACGAACGCCTCCCTCTGCCTCGTCGATGCGGTCGATCTTTCCTTTTAGCGAATACTCGCCCAATTTCAGGTTAAACTCGACCTCCAAAGCCGGCTTGTCCCTGAATTTCAGCAGGCGAGGAGGATTCTGCGCGACCCGTTCGTAAAAATCCTTGAGCATCCGTTTGCCTGCCTGGTAATAATCCTGCTTTTGTTTTTTGCCGTCAAACCATTCGTCCAGCCAGTGCTTGTCATAAATTTTCATCAGCTCATCTTCGCTCACGGCTGTTCCGGGCCGGGCCGGAGCATCGGACGAAGCGCCGAAAAGATTTGTCTGCTCTTTGGAGCTTGCCTCCTGAACCCTTGTCAAAAATTCGTGAAGTGTGTTGTGAATCGATTTGCCGAAGCTGAACGACGGCCTTCCTTTAGCCGGCACTTTCAGGATATGCGCCAGCTTATACTGATAAGGGCAGGTGTCAAAAGCCGCCAGCTGGGTAAAAGAAAAATGCTCGGGCAGGACAATCTTAGAAAAAGATTTTTTAACAATCTTTCCGGGCTGCTCCAAATCAGCGAGCGGCTTAACCTTTGATTCGTCGGAAGCGGTAAAGCCCATTTCAGCCAAAAATTGCGAGATTTTCTTTTTCCGCGCCCCGCCGTAATCGTCCGCTGATGTGAAAAACAAGCCTTTTTTCGCGCGCGTCATCGCCACGTAGCATAGCCGGCGCTCTTCCTGCAAATGCACGTCGCCCTCGGGCAGCTTTTCCTTTACCAATGCTTCGGGAATCTCAATGGGGTCTTTTCTTTCCGTGGAAGGAAAACGCCTGTCAACCATGCCGGCCGCGAAAACATATTTGAACTCCAGGCCTTTGGCCGCATGTATTGTCATAACTCTTACCAAGTCCGGGCCCTGGTCGGGGTCGAAAGCCAGCTTGCCCTGTTCGTCCGATTCCAGCTCAAGATTGAACTGGTTCATAAAATTTTTCAGAGAGCCGTCAGGGCTGGCCTGCTCGAATTCCTTAAGCTTCTGGTAAAACTGCGCCAAAAATTCCAGATCCTCTCTCTTGTTCCAGTCCTGTTTCGCGGCTTCCCCTTTGGTTATGTGTTTTAAGTAGCCCGAATCCTCCAAGAAAGCTAAGAAAATTTCCGTTATGTTTTTTTCGCGGGCCATTTCGGTGTGCTTCTTCACCTGGGCCAGAAATTTATTAAGGCTATTGGCGGTTTTGGGGCTTATGCCTTTTATCAGGGCAAACCCGGAGGTCGTTTCAAAAAGCGACTGGGCTTTTTGGTGGCTGAAATGGGTTAATTTCATCAACTCCTCGGGAGTGATGCCCCATACCGGCCAGCTCAAAACCCGAAAAACAGCCGAACTCTCATGATAATTATCCAGTAATTTGAGATAGGCAATCATATCAAGAATTATCGGCTTGAAATAAAGGCCCTGCGAGGCCAGAAACTGATACGGAACTCCGGCTCTTTCCAGCGCCCTCACAAAGGGATTGGCTGTATCATTGGCTCTCACCAAAATCACGAAATCGCTGAAAGAGGCTTCTTTGTCCTTACTCATAATTTCCGCGATTTTTTGCACCACTCCCGCGGCTTCCTGCCCCAGATTTTTAAAATGCAGATGCTCCACCACCCCCTCTGCTTCGTTTTGTGATTTCAGCTTTTTGTTAATGCCCGAGATAAACTCCAAACGGTTGGGATTGTTGGCCTGAATGAAATTATAAGCCAAATCCAAAATGTTCTGGCTCGAACGATAGTTTTTTACCAGGAAAACCTCGCAAGCATCCGGAAAGTCTTTTTTGAACTGCGTGATATTGCTCACTGAAGCCCCCCGCCATTTGTACACTGCCTGATCATCGTCACTACAGACGGTGAGATTGTTTTTCGGGGCGGCCAGCGTCTTAATAAGTTCGTATTGCGCCCAGTTGGTGTCCTGGAACTCATCCACCAAGATATACTTGAAGCGAGCCCGGTATTTTTCCAAAATAGCCGGACGTTTTTGAAAAAGCCGGAGGCAATAATTGATTAAATCGCCGAAATCCAGAAGATTGTTGTCCAGCAACAGTTTTTGATAGGTATGATAAGCGCCCGCCACTTCTTTTATCCGCTCAGCCTCGCTGCCCTCGGGCAGATCAGTAAGATTGGATTTCAATTCGTCGGCGTATTTCAAATAATCTTCGGGGCAAATCATCTGGTCTTTGCAGCGCGAAAAATGGCCAAGCAACGCGTGAATGAATTTCATCGGATTGCCCAAGGGCCGGTAATAGTCCAAATCAAACTTGTCCAGATTCTGGCGCAGCAAAAGCCAGGCGGCCGTTTGATCCACCAGCTTGAAGTTTACCGGCAAGCCGATATCCAGGCCGTTATCACGCAACACTTTTTCGCAAAAAGCGTGAAAAGTGGATATCCACAGTTCGCGATAGCCGAAAGGCAAAAGCCTGTCTACCCTGTCTTCCATTTCAGCGGCCGCCTTTTCGGTAAAAGTGACGGCCAGAATTTCTTCGGGTTTGGCCAATCCCCGCTCGATTAAAGAAACAATCCGTTCGGTAATCACCGTGGTTTTGCCAGTTCCAGCTCCGGCCACAATCAAAAGCGGCCCCTCGCCAAACGACACCGCCTCGCTTTGTTCTTTATTTAAATTGCCTTGCTTCTTTGCCATAACCCTAACCACAACTGTTGCATTATCTAAGCAATCGCTTATATCTTGCAACACTTTCAATTATCTAAAAACGAAATCTCACTGCCGATTGCCAAGCCAATTTTATCAGCTGTGCCAGCGTTAATTTCCAAAACATACTGGCTGGGCTGTTGGTTGCGATAACTTGGGCATTTCTCGCTTTGGCAAGGCTGAGCGGCCTTAATAATTTGCACCACTTTTTTATTTTTATCAAGAAAAATAATATCCAAAGGAATTAAAGTATTCTTCATCCAAAAAGAATGAAAACCTTCGTTCTTGAAAACAAAAAGCATGCCCTCCCGCTCCCCTAAACTTTTTCTGAACATCAGCCCTTTGGCCTGGGCGATTCCTGTTTTGGCGATTTCAGCCTCAAAGCAAACTTCCTTAAAACAAACTTTGGTTTTCGCACGATGAAAAATCATAAAATATCCGGCCAGGCCGGCCACGGCCAGCAGGCCGGCTGCCGCGAGCCCGATTCTTACCCGCGTAATTCTTAGCATATTTGTTTTATCTTACCACAAAACATCTGTCGCGGCCCAATATAAAAAACAAGGCCCTGCTTCCAACGCCTTGTTTTAGAGATAATCCAAAAAAGTCAAGTTAAATCCGCAAGCTTGCGCGCGAAAAGGCCTTTGGGCTTGACGGCTCACTCCCTATTCCCGCGCTAAAACTGTTTGATTGCATGTCTTGTTTTTAAAAACTATTTTATCGGTTCTTTGATGTCCAGATATCTTTCCACCAATCAGAGGGCTTGCCCTCAATGGCCCTTTTGGCAATGTCTCTGGTCAGGTCAAAGTTCATCAGCTTGATCTGCTGGCATTGGCCCTGTCCGTCCTCGTTTAACCATTTCTCGGCCTCCTTGTTGCCCTGATGGGCATATTCTTTCAGCAAGAAAATCTGCTCTAACAAATCAGCGTCTTTGGCTATTTTCGCTTCTTTACTTTGTCTTTCTGTGTATTCTTTAGAAAGCTGCAAAAACTCTTCCGAGTGAGGCAGGCCTTCAAGCTGGTCGTCTCTTATTTCGTCGCCAAAAACCTTGACATATTTTTTATTCACCCAGTTCATATCCCCGGACCTCACTTCTTCCATGTCGTGCAAGAGGCACATCTTCAAAACCTTGTCAGCATCGGCCTTAAGCTCTTTGGCTAAAAAATAGCCGATAAAGGCCGTCCTGAAAGAATGAGAGGCAATGTTATCAGTGGGGTCAACAACCAACAATGCCTGCTGGTGGGCGCGCAAAACCTTGCGCAAGTTGCCAATCTCGTAAAAAAACTTAACCAGAACGTCATTTTTGTTTTCCATAAGCTTATTTCTTAACGAAAACCTTGCCCTGGATGATTTTGTTGGCTGGCCTGTTGTGTATAACGGCTTCGCGGGCAAATGACTCACCGCATTTTGGACATTTTAGGTCGCTATGAGTAAAATCTTCCAATATCTTGTCTTTATAACACTTCAACAAGTGTCCGGAAATGGCCTTCCAATATCTATAAAGTTGGGTATCGCATTTTGAGCAATATACTTTTATGATATGCCCCTGCATATTTCATTCCACCTTTTTTAAAGTTTTTCTTTAATTTCACGCGTTAGTATCTCTTTGACATTTTTGGCCAAACTCTGCACGAAGTTACTGTCTTCCATCAAGGGGCCCAAATCATACTCAATGCTTTTGGAATCAACCTTGGCTATCACAGCCAAAAGTTTTTCTTTCAAGCCAGCAGCGTTTTCTTTATCCATTAAACAATTTAAATTTGGTTTGACGGCTTTGTTTAGATACCAGACTAAATCAAAATAATCCCGGCCCTTCACTTTGGCCAACGGTTCTCCGCCCTTGGCGATTTTCTGCCACTGGCGATTCATCACCGCCCCGATTTTAGTGGACATCATTGTTGGCAAATCAAATGTTTTAATAATCATTGAACGGTTAAACTTAAAAATCGGCGTGTTATTTACTTCATAGCCCAAACAAAAATCAAAAGACCTAAAAACCTCTAGCTTAAGATAAAGCGTATCCGATTCGCTGGGGCCTGCCAACCCCAACTCTTTCAAAATATCAAACTTTATCTGCACTCTTGAGGGCTGGATTCTTATTTTTGCCGGCAAATCAGTGTTTTTGTTAAAATAGCTTTCTATATCGCTTGCCAAATCAGCCAGATGAATATCTTTTTTCAAGTCAACGAAATCCAAGTCCTCGGATAAACGGGGCAAATCGAAGCAATGCCGCAGGCAAGAGCCGCCGTAAAAAACCAGCTGACTATATCTCGGGTGAGAATAAATAAATTTTAAAATCACCACCTGAATATAGTCCTTCAATAAATTTCGTTTATAGGTTGAGCTCATGCCAACCGCCTCATCAACTATTTTTTTTAAAAACGGCTTGATAATTTCCATACATTTTAACTTAAAAGATTGCTAATTATTTCTGCCATTTTTTTAGAGCCCTCCATGGCAACATATTTTTTTAATTCTTTGATATCAGCTCTGTTCAAATTCTCCACATTTAACCTTAGCTCTTTTACCGCCTCCTTCACTGGCAGGATATTCTTGCGTAAATACAAAAAATCAAAAAGCGCCTTGGCTTTGGTGGCCTTCAAAAAACTAAATTCTCCTTCCTTAACCAATTCAAATCCGCAAAAAAGCGAATCCTTGATTTTATAATAAAAAAACTTGCCGAACTTATTAGAGAAAACCGCTGTTTTATTCTTAGTAACAGCAGTAAAACTAAACGGAACATCTGTTAAAAGATTATGGCGATAAAGCACATACTCCAAGCTTAGATAAGACGGCTCGCATAAAACCCCGCTTAAAAAATTTAAATAATGGGAAAAATAACCCTTTTTCTCAAGATTATCAATGTAATCTTTAACAACATACAATCCCTTTTTTAACCTGATGATTTTGCCGGCTTTCGCGTAGCGGCCAAGCAAAATTTTTAAATAGGTTTTGTCGGTTTCAAGGCCGGCTAAATCGTTTAAGGTAAAACACGGCAATTTTTTTGCCGCCAAAATAATTTTGCTGATTTTTGAATTATTGTCATTTCTCATAGTATACTATAACAGTATACCACCAGAAACGGCTTGTCAAGAGCTTTATGCCCTCACTTGCCTGATTTTATTTCAATCACATCGCCGTCTCGCACGACATATTCTTTGCCCTCGGTGCGGATAAGGCCTTTTTCTCTCGCTTTGGCGAAGCCGCTGCTGCCGAGCAGATCCTGCCAGTTGATCACTTCGGCTTTAATGAAAAATTCTTCAAAGTCGCTGTGAATAGCACCGCCCGCCTGGGGCGCTTTTGCGCCATTTTTAATGGTCCAGGCCCTGGTTTCATCCGGCCCGGTGGTAAGGAAAGTGATCAAACCCAAAATCTCATAGCATTTCCTTATCAAAGCGTTGAGGCCGGATTCAGGGGGCAGGCCAAACCCGAGGCGTTCATCCGCTGTCATATCAGCGGCCTCAAACTCGGTAAGAATATCAAGAATCAAATAGGGCCATTGGTTTTGCTCGAATGTCTTTCTGGCTTCATCTGAAACATCGCTTTCCGTGCCGTTAAGCAGATAAACCCGCTTTTTGAGCGTAAGCAGGCAAAGATTCTTAAGCGCGTCCCTTTCTTCATCCGTAATGTGAGCTTCGCTCAAAACAAGGCCTTTATCAAGCAAATCCCTGGCCTTGTTCAAAACCGCGACCTCCTTGACCGCTTCCTTTCTGCCCATCTTCGCTTCCCTTTCCAGCCCGACAAGGCGTTTCTGAACAGTGTCCATGTCTTTTAAAATCAACTCGGTGTCTAAAACCTCTTTGTCTCTCAATATATCAACGCCCTCCTGCACATTGACGACGTTTTCTTTGGCAAAAGCGCGCAAAACGTAAACAATGGCGTCTGTTTCACGTATATGCGACAAAAACTGATTGCCAAGGCCCTCACCCTTGCTCGCCCCCTTGACCAAACCGGCGATATCCACGAAATCCACCGTAGCGTAAATCTTTTTGGCCGAATGGGTAAGCTCGGCCAGCTTGTCCACCCGCTCGTCGGGCACGGCCACCACGCCAACGTTCGGGTCAATGGTGCAAAAGGGATAATTCTCGCAGGGAACCTCCTTCTTTGTGATTGTTTTAAACAAGGTCGACTTACCCACGTTGGGCAGGCCGACGATTCCAATACTTAAGCTCATAAAAATATTCCTTATTTATTCTTCTTTCGATCAAGAGATCCTTTAAAAAAGAACTTCTTTTCTTTAATGATCTCCGGATGCTCCAAAAAGAGATCGTCTTTGTAATCTCTCAAGGCTTTATCGACCAAACCGCGGAAATCATCCATAGTATTAAAATTGGGCTCAAGATCAAAGCCTTTTCTTCTCAAATATCTCAACACCCTTATCGCGTAGGCCCAAGCGTCCCTTTCCGACTTCGAAAATTGTTCAAGAAGTTCATTCAAACGCTGGCTTTCAACAATCAACCGGACCGGTTTGCCCGAAGGACTCATTGTTATCATGAATTCAGAGTCGGAGAGAGGACGGCTTTCAGAAGGAGCTTGGCTCACCTTCATACCCATCTGCCTGATCACTTCGTTGGCTTCTTCTTCCGCGCTTTCGAGGCCAGCCCCCTCGAAACCGGCTCTGATCAAATAATCGGGAATATTTTCTAACTTCTTTATTTCCTGAAAATGCATAAGCATGGCCTTGAAATAAAGCACTCGATAGAATTCTTGACAGAAATCATCGAATTCAAGGCGTGAAAAGTTATCAAAGCCTTCATCCATCCAGCAGTGGGAGATCTCATGTAGCAAACAGAGTATCCCTCCCTTTTCCGTGAGGTTTCCGTAATATACCTTATGCAAGTCTGACGATGCCAGAAAATCGGCTTCTTTTTCCATCTCGTTCCCCCTGTAATTATCAATGCCAGCTGGTTTAAATCCGGAGCTTGGTCCAAGATTATCCTGATCGTTTTTTTCTTCCGAATGAAGAACAGAAAAAGGGCAAAAATTATATCCCTCGGGCAGAAGACTATTCAAGGCCAGAGACTTGCCGTTTTCTCTATTAATAATCACCAAATCCGAAATAACGGCGTTAGCATTCTTTTTGGGTGAATAAAAGTTGATCAGGTCCTCCCGAATCAAATTGGGGCTGTTCTTTTGATCAAAGAGATAAAGATTGGATCGCCATTGTCCTTCTTCCGTAAAAAACCAGTCGGTCTTTCTTATTCTGCCCCTGGCTGGATTATTCTTCAGATCGTGGATTCCAAGGATAAAATTCCTGATCTTTTTTCTTTCATCCTTTTCTCCGGGAAAGCTGTTCTTCTCGAGATAATCCTTGAAGAGATCGCGAATCCTGTCCTTCTCGTCGTATCTCTTTCCCGGCCTGACGTCTTTTCTTGTCGGATACCTCTCGACTAAAAAACGGAAAAATTCCCCGCCCGCCTGGCTTAAATCGCTTGATTTTCTAAGGCTCTTCTCGAATCTGGCGAAGTCGCAATCCTCTTTTATAAGGAGAGTAGCCAAAAAATCATCGAATTTATCCATCATTCTCTCCCTGAACGTCTCGAAAATACCCTTTATTGATGTCTTTTTTTCCTCTTCCGCGCGCGCCTGGCCAAAAGAGTTTTCTCTTTCTTCGAGCATACCTTTATGACTTCGTAAGCCGTTGCAAAACGACAAAACTCAAATCATAGGGATTCGGACCATCTGCTGGACGAAACACCTTACTAACCTCCTGCCACTGGCCTTCATCATATTGAGGAAAAAACACCTCTCCCTCGAAATCTGCGTCAATGAAAGTGAGATACATCCTGCGAGCCAAAGGCAAAAACTGTTCGTAAACCGAGCGGCCCCCGCAAACCATCAGCTCCCCGCTTTTTTGCCCCATATCGCTTTGTTCAGCCAGCTCAATGGCCTGTTCAATGGAGGTTGCCACCAGACACCCCTCGGCTTTGTAATCAGCGTTC
>JAQUKS010000032.1 GCA_028718965.1 Minisyncoccota bacterium | reverse complement strand
AATGGCGGGCAAGGCACGTTTCAAGCGGAAATCATCAGCGATACGCCCGTTTTCCAGCGGCACGTTAAAATCACATCTCAACAACACTCTTTGGTTGTAAAAATTGTAATTATCCATGAATTCAATCAAGAGGCAAATTGGGCGGAGGCGTGGCTTTTTTTGCCAGGATGCGTGGCACACTGGCGGGCAAGGCAGCTGCGTTAGCGGGAAAGTGAAAAATAGTGGCGATTTCCTCGGCACTCAAAATCATATTGCCTGGCCCCCACATTTGCGGATAAAGCGGAGGCAGCCGCCTCACGTACAAATCAAAAATTTTTCGCTTTCTGGTATAAAGGCGACGCTTGCGGAAAAAATAATGGATTTTGGTTTTTTCTTTGCTCCAGTCCCTTATCGAATTCAGACTATTGGTACTGAAATGAGCCATGTACGAGCGGGGAATCCTTTTATTCGGGCTTACATAGGCATCCTTGGTGTAAATATAAACGGAACGCATATAGGTCTTGAACCCGACTTTGCCGATTTTGTCCTCCACGGCCGCCAATTTTTCTTTTTCCCCAGGCGTAAGCTTCATTTCCGGCGGAATCAACGATTCCGCTTTTTCTTCATCACTGTATGGTTTCTTGCCCATAAAAATCAGCTTCAGCATTTCGCCGATTACCGATTTTCTGCCCGACGACTCGGGCCTTTTGGCAATCTGGTCGGCTATTTTTTTGCCTTCGTCAACCCAGGGAATGTCATTATTATTAATGGGGGTCAAAACAATCTGAAACCATAACTGTTCGCCCTCCTTCAGTTTCGCCATCGCCTCCATAAGATTGGCGAAAGGGTCTAATTTTTTCTCCTGGGCTATTTCCTCGGGACGAATTTCAAAATATTTATAGGTTCTGATGGGATAAGCGCTATTCTTGGATGTCGAAAGGTATTCGCCGTAAATATCAAGCTCTTCATTGGGAATGTTCTGGGGTATGTTTTGGGTGTAATCTTCCACTTCGAAAATTTCGATTTCAGGATAATGAGTATGGAAAATCGCCTCTACGAACTGCTTCTGGTCTTTAAGAATGCGCATATAGAAATGCAACTGGCCCGCGATACTTACGACTTCAAAAGAAACCCAAAACGGGCCATTGTCCATTTCGCCTTCGCACCATTTTTCACGCCAGTTAGCGCCGTCGTAAATGGGCCATAAAGCGGTTATCACATCGTCCATGGCCATATACGGCTTTAGGATTTCGGCCGGGGGAATCATTTCCAGAAGAATCCATTTTTCTTCTTTGTACCACACCTCCCAGCGAATCCACCAAAGATGAAAAAAACGCGCCGGAAAATAAAAAATAAACGGTAAAATCAGCCACCACCACGTAAGGAAAAACGCCCAAAGTAAAGAGAGAATCAGGCCGAAAAACGAATCGTAGAAACTTATGACTGACATAATTGTGTTTTTACCGGTTCAGAAAACCGGTCTTCAAAATTATTTCACCGGGTTCTGATTACTTGCCGTAAATATAGAAAAATATATAAACCAAAACAAAAATCAGCGTACAATACAGAAATATCTTGAACGTATGCAAGGCCGACACTTGGATACCGGTAATTATGTTCTGGCGGTTGAGCGTGTCCCGATTGGTCCACAGAAAACAAAGGTAAGCGAAAACACTAAAAATGATTATGCCCAAAACTATTAAAATATAAATCCAGAGAGAAAGCAAAACCATACTAAAAAACCTCCATAACGATCCGCGCGCTTGCGCTTAAATTATTATAGAGGTTGCTTAGACTTCTTTCAAGGTGTATTTACCCTGTTCATCTTTTTTGAAGCGAGCCTTATCGTTAAGATTGAGGAATACGGTGTTGGGCTGGACGATTCTTTGCTGTAAAACCCGCTGGATGATTTCCTGGCGGGTAAGGGCAGCATCGTTGTTCTTCAGAATGCCGCAGATAACGTCTTTTACCGTGCCCTCCGAATATCCCCATTCTTTCAAGCCGTAAATGCCTCTCCCGACAAGAATGAATTTTGGGTCGCGAATCAATTCGTTGTGAACGGTTTGAGGCAGAATGTTTTTCTTTTGAAAAAAAAGGCTGGCCATGGCGTTGGCGTTATCGGCGATTTCCTTAAAATGCAGAGGTCGGCCCAGTTTTTTAAGAATAATATAAGCGGCATCTCTTGCTCCTTTAGGTTTGATTTCAGGCCAGGCGGTAAGGCCGACGCTGCCTAACGGACTTATATCAAACGCCCGGCTCACTTCAAGCAGGCTGTCGACGAAAATTCTGGGACGCTCGTTCAACAAAACATAAACCTCCTCACGGGAAATGGGAGCCTTATTCTCCTTAAGCTTTTTTATCAGATAATCCGATGAATCCTCGGCTTGTTCGCAGAAATCTTTTGTCCGGGCCCAAAAAGAGTGAAAATCGCTGTTCTGTTCAAAACGGTGCAAATCCTGACCCAAAAATAAAAGAAAAAATATAAGATTGCGCTTCGCACCGCATCCCAAGTCGCTTAATAACGAATCCTCTCTTCTTAATCCGCCATACTTTTTCAGATAATCGTCGAAGTAAGCGAAAACAGACCTCAAATCGGCTGAGCGGAAACAATACGCGCGCAGAGTGCAAATGGCATCAGATTCTATCTGGCGCACCCTCTCTCTGGTAATACCGAGAGACTTACCGATATGCTGCAAGGTCTGGCGTTTTCCGGCCAAATCCAAACCGAACCGCCTTTTGATTACTTCCTGCGGCCTGTCAGGTAAAGATGAAAAAATGTCCGAGCAAATTTTTGTATAATTCAACTTTGTTTTCATAGCCAAACTGAACCAAATATAACGGCTTAGTTATAACATACCCGAGCGGATATGTCAAAAAGTATTTTCTATTTTATTTTAGCTTTTTTCAACACCCTTTTCTGCTTGCTCTCAAAAAGGGTAACTATCAAAAGCGAGGCTAAAAAAATAGACGAATAAGTGCCGAAAGCCACTCCCAAGAGCAGGGCCAAAGAAAAATAACGCAGAGTAGAACCGCCAAAAAGCAAAATAGCCAGCAAAACCAGAATTACAGTAAATGAAGTGTTCACCGAACGACCTAATGTCTGATTCAGGCTCGCGTCAACGATAGCGTCGAAACTCCCGCCTTTGCTCTTGAAAAGGTTCTCGCGAATACGGTCAAAAACCACTACCGAATCGTTTATGGAATATCCGAAAACCGTCAATAAGGCCGTTATTATCGGTATGGTGACTTCAGTGCCCGCATAATGCCCCAGCCAGGCGAACACCCCTAAAGGAATAATAATGTCGTGGCAAAGAGCGACAATGCCGGTGAGGCCGTAAAAATAAGACTTGACCGGCCGGGAAATTTTACGAAAACTTACCGCGACGTAAATCAGAATCGACAAAAGCGACAAGACAATGACGATTTGCGTCTTGTTTTTCAGCTCCCGGCCGATTACCGGGCCGATTACCTGAAAACTTTCCGAGCCCGGCTCAACCGCTCCCATCGCCTGCATTTTCAGTAAAATCTCTTCTTTCTGCTGCTCGTCAACCGGCTTCATTTTCAAAATTACCCGGTTATCTCCGCTCACCTGGACCGACACATCTCCCAGATCCAAGACGCTGATTTGCTCCTGAACTTCCTCCAAGGACGGAGCCTGATTTTCATATTGCACCTCCAGGACCGAGCCACCGGTGAATTCGATACCGAACTTCAAGCCAAAGACCGCTATGCTCGCCAAGGATACGGCAACCAAGATAATCGAGACAGTATAAATTATTTTTCTGAACTTGGTAAATAAAATCATAAATTTTGCATACGATTCAGAACCAAAGCCGTTTCATGTTTTCCAGCCTGGTGCCTGAAAAAATATTCATCCAGACTCTCGTAACGAACATAGCCGAAAACATACTCGTAAGAATACCCAACGATAAAGCAAGGGCAAAGCCTTTTACAAAAGACGACCCGAAACCGAACATAATCACCGCGATAAGCAAAGTGGTAAAATTGCTGTCCCTGATAGACGGCCAGGCTCGGGAAAAACCCAGTTCCAATGATTTTTGAAAACTTTCGCCCCTCCTTCTTTCTTCTTTCATACGTTCAAAAATCAGAATATTGGCATCCACGGCCATACCAACGGACAGTATCGCCCCCCCGATTCCCGCCAAAGTCAAAGTAACGGGCACGAATTTGAACAAACAAAGCAAAATGCCCACATAGGTGACAAGCGAAAGGCAGGCGAATAAACCCGAGAAACGATAAAAAACCAGCATAAATATACAAATGCCCAAAAGACCTAAAAAGCCGGCTGTCAAAGACTTATGGAGCGAAGTCTTGCCTAATGTAGGCCCGACAGTGGTCTGGGATATGAGTTTTATGGGCAGGGGCAGAGCGCCCGCGTTGAGATTTCTAACCAATTCCCTGGCTTGAGCGATAGAAAAAGTGCCCGTAATCTGCGCGCTGCCTCCGCTAATCGCCTCCTGAACAACCGGCGAAGAAATCATAACATTATCGATATAAATGGCGACTTTTTTACCGATATTCTTTTCCGTTAAATCTTTAAAAATAGCCGCCCCCTCGTCATTGAATTCCAGCAGAACTTCCGGCGCCATTGTTGATTGATTGAAACTCAAGGTGGCTTTTTTCAAATACTGACCCGTAAGTCGGGTAGGAATAAAATAAGGGTCTTCCCCATTCTGTTCCTGCAATAAAGCGTCTCTCTCGGAAGCGGGACGTTCTTCCTTGAATTCCAAATAAGGTGTTTTGCCGATCATCTCAATGGCCTCGTTGATGTCCTTGACACCCGGCAGTTCCACTGAAAGCCGCTGGCTTTCGCCCGATTCCTGCGTGGAAACAACCGCCTCCGTAACCCCGAACATATTCACCCGCCTCTCGATAACGTCTCTCAAGCCCTGCATAGCCTCCTTTTTCCCTTCAGGGCCGATATTGGAAGCATCGGCTTCATAAAGCAATTGGCTCCCGCCCTGCAAATCCAAACCCAGCTTAAAGGGTCTTTCAGGCAGGTGCGGAATGAATTTGACGTTCAGATAGTTCAAAAAATCATTGACCGGTCGCGGAAAAGCCAAAAGCAATGTGAGAATCGTGAAGCAAATAACAATAATCAAATAACTTTTGTTAGCGTTTTTTGTCATAATGATTTTTCAACATAGCAAAAAATAACGTTATTTGCAAGGAGTTCGTTTATTGCTTTGTCAATGATAGCTTGAAAACCGTTCGGGCAATCTGGGAATTGATGCCGGCCCAAAGCGCCTGGAAAAGTTTATGACCTTCGGTTTTGTATTCCACCAGCGGGTCTTTGCCCCCATAGGCCCGCAATGCTACGGAATCCTTTAAGTGGTCCATATTGACTAAATGCTCGGTCCACAGCAAATCCAGACACTTCAGGCAAGCGAAACGATAAACCCTGGCCAGGTTTTCAGTCCCTTCGTTTTGCTCTCTTAATTGCAGGAGATTTTCGCAATACCGGTAAAGATAAGCGGCCAGATCATCGCTATTTTTCAAATTTCCCAGTTCCGTGAGAGCGTCGTCCGATAGCGGCATCACTGTTTTTATTTCTTCTGCTATTCCGCCAGGGTCGGGCGCATCTTCAGAATAAACGAAAACGATTTTTGCGATTTCTTCGCGTAAAATTTTTGCTACCGTCGCTTTAAGCGCCTCGTAATCGCCGTTCAGGATGTCTTTTCTTTGGGCGTAAATTTTCTGGCGGTGTTTGGCCATCACGTCGTCATACTCCAGGATATGGCTGCGCGAATCGAAATTCAAACCCTCTACTTTGCTCTGTGCCTTCTCAATGGCGCGGGAAATAACCTTGGCTTCAATGGGCTCGTCTTCGGGCATTTTGAGCATCTCCATTAACTTTTTGATTTTATCGCCTCCGAAGATTCTCATTAGTTCGTCTTCCAAAGAAACAAAAAACCGCGAAGAACCCTCATCGCCCTGCCGGCCTCCCCGCCCCCTCAACTGATTATCGATTCTGCGGGCCTCGTGCCGCTCCGTACCGACAATATGCAGCCCGCCCAGAGCCTTTACCTTTTCGGCTTCCCGGGCTTGAAGCGGGTTGCCGCCCAAAACAATGTCAACTCCGCGGCCAGCCATATTTGTGGCTACTGTTACCGCGGCCAGCCGGCCTGCCTGGGCGATTATCTGGCCCTCCCGACTGTGATTTTTAGCGTTCAAGACCTCGTGTTTTATCCCCTCTCTTTCCAAAAGGCGGCTTAAATACTCGTTTTTTTCCACCGAACGAGTGCCCGCCAGAACCGGCTGGCCTTCTTTATGGCGTTCTTTAATCTCCCGGACAACCGCCTTAAACTTAGCCGCCTCGGACTTGTAAATAAGGTCGGGAAAATCACGCCGGATAACCGGCTTGTTAGTAGGCACGGCAACGACGTCCAGCTTATAAACCTTGTCGAATTCTTCCGCCGAGGTTGCGGCAGTGCCTGTCATACCGGACAATTTTTGATACATTCTGAAATAATTTTGAAAAGTAATAGTGGCTAAAATCAGCGACTCGGGCTTTACTTCCACGTTTTCTTTGGCTTCAAGCGCCTGATGCAGGCCTCCGGAATAACGCCGGCCGGGTAAAATCCTTCCGGTAAATTCGTCAATAATCAAAACCTCGTTGTTTTTTACCAGATAGTCTCTGTCTTTCTGAAAAAGCGTGTGGGCCCGCAACGCCTGCTCCAAATAGTGCAAATAACGAATCCCCTTTTCTTCATAAATGTTTTTCAGGCCGAGAATTTTTTCAACCATTGCTACGCCTTCGTCGGTTAAAAACGCCGATTTCATTTTTTCATCGACCTGGTAATGGACCTCGGGTTTCAGTTGAGGAACAATCCGGGAAAACTCGCGATAATGGCTTGACGACTCCAGGTCAGGCCGGGAAATAATCAAAGGAGTCCTTGCCTCATCGATTAAAATGGAGTCGATCTCGTCGACAATGGCAAAATAAAAACCCCTCTGCACCATTTCGCTGTTATCCATCGCCATATTGTCTCTTAAGTAATCGAAGGCGAATTCGTTGTTAGTGCCGTAGGTGATATCCGCGGCATAAGCGTCTTTTCTCGAACAGGGCCGCAAATAACTTTCCTCAACTCTGAACCCGCCTGCTTTATCTCTCCCCTCGTCCCTGCTTGCATCTTCCTGCTTCGAATCTCGAGCTTTGTCCATCCCATAGCTGGGATCATACAAATACGATATCTCATTCGTGATACAGCCGACGGACATCCCCAGCGCATCATATATCTGCCCCATCCAGACAGCGTCTCTCTTGGCCAGATAATCGTTTACCGTTACAATATGGACCCCCCTGCCTGCCAGGCCGTTCAAAAAACCCGGCGCCACAGCCGCCAAAGTTTTACCCTCGCCGGTTTTCATTTCGGCGATTTTACCTTCATTAAGCACCAAACCGCCAACCAGCTGCGCGTCATAAGGCCGCTGGCCCAAAGTCCGCGCGCTGGCTTCGCGAACCAAAGCGAAAGCCTTAACAAGCGACTCCTGCGGCAAAACACCGCCAATAAAGCCGTTTTTTAGCTCAAGGGCCGATGCTTTCAGCTGCTCGTCGGAAAGTCGGCGAATCTCCGGCTCGAGGCCGTTAATCGCCCCTACCGTTTCCAAATAACGCTTGATATTCTTGACTGCCGGATCGCCTAAAATTTTAGAAAAAATCGACATACTTTTAAAAACTAAAGCGAATGTTTAGATTACGCGCGCCGCGACGTCAAAACCCGAGATATTGAATTTCTTCCCGCAAAACAACGGTAAAATTTCTCTTTACTCTTTCCCGCGCCAAATCTATCAACGCTGCGACGTCAGCGGCCCGGGCTGAACCGGTGTTGACGATAAAATTGCTATGCTTGGGAGAAATTCTGGCCCCGCCGATTATTTTACCATTCAGCCCGCATTTTTCAATCAGCCAGCCAGCCGGTATTTCATTTTTTTCCTTAAAAATCGCTGATTCCGGATATTCTGAAAATAATTTTTCAAGCCCGCCGCCAGTTTTTATATTTTTAAAAACCGAACCGGCCGACGGCTCGGCCGGATGGTTGTCTTTTCTGTATTTTAGAATTCTTTTGATTTCTTTATGCACCTCTTCTCTGCTTTTTTTCTCCAAAACCAGATCCGCCGACAAAATAATCAAACTTTTGTCTTTCTTAAAAATACTGTCTTTATAGCCGAAGCCGCACTCTTCGTTTTCATAAACTTCGGGTTCGCGTTTCGCGCTTGTGAATTTTATAAACTCCACCTTATCAATTATCTCCCCTATTGTTTTACCGAAAGCGCCCGCGTTACCCCATATCGCCCCTCCCACCGTGGCTTGAGGAATGCCCGCGGCCCACTCCAGGCCGCTCAATCCTTCTTCCAAGGAAAGCGTCACCAAATCCGATAGTTTCACCCCCGCGCCCGCGGAAATAACTTTAAATTTCGCGGTTTCACTTCGGGATTCAAGACGTGAAATTAGAATTTTTATCACCAGCCCGTTAAACCCCTTGTCAGACACCAATAGATTGCTTCCGCCGGCCAAAATAAAAAATGGCAAACCATTATCATCGGCCCATTGGACAGCCCTGATTATTTGCGCGTTGTTTTCCGCCTCCAAAAAATAGCGCGCCGGGCCGCCGATATCGAAAGTAGTATATTTTTTCAGAGAAACGTTTTTTTTTATTCCAATCGGCATATCCACCGTAATTACAACAACGAGCCGGGATGGTTGGCCTCCAACTATGTCAAAAGTGAGGACACATCACCGGCTCAATACAATCATAACCCTTCAAAGCGCCAGGTGCAAGCCCTTTTGCAAAGCAAAAGACCTCGAAGTTTTTACCAGAGGTCTTTCGCTGACATTTGCTGGAGGAAATTCTTGCGAACTTCATCCTCACTTTTGCCTATACATTAGCAAATAATTTTGCTCTTGTCAATCCCCTGCCGGAGACGTGCCGGTGGAAGCTTGGGTGGAGAGCAGATAGCCGGCGAACTCGCTTTGCCATTCAGGGTTATGAAGCACTGCTTTGCGGGCAATGTCTTCTACCTGGTCTTTTAAACCCAAGTCAGAAGCGAATTGAGCCGCGTACTGGTAATGATTCAAACTATCCGGATTAGTATCAATGGCCGCCAATGACAAATCCAAGGCTTGTCGGGCCAGTTGTCCGGCCCGCTCCTGATTGCCGCTCCTTTGTGCTATCTGCACGGCTATCGCCCATGAGGGAAACCATTTCGGCTCCAAATCGATTGCCTTTTGCGCTGAAGCGAGGGCCTGATCGTATTTGCCCGAATAAAACTGGGCTTGTGCCAAGACCCAATAACTTTGCGGATTCGCGGGCGACAAAGCCACTGCTGTCTGGCTGTATTCTTCAGACAGGGCAATTTTGGAAATATCGAAATAAGCGTAAATATTATAAGTCTGGGCCAATCTTAAGGTAGCGCTGTAGTCATGCGACGACTGCTCGACGCTTTTTTCCAGCTGCTCCGTTAAAAAATCCAAAATATTTTTTACTCCCTGTTTGGCCGCTTCGTTATCCATAATATCTTTGATGTTGCGCTGGATATCCATTGAAAATTGCTCGGTAAAGAAATCGCGGATTTGATAGCGGCCCGCCGGAGATACCTCGACGGCCTTACGGGCGTATGACAAACGATCCGCCAAATTATCGGCCCTAATGGCTTTCAGGGTAAAATTATCGGCCCGGGCCGGCTGGATCACGCAGTAAGAAAAAACCAGCAAGAATATTACTGCGGCG
>JAQUKS010000031.1 GCA_028718965.1 Minisyncoccota bacterium | reverse complement strand
AACGAGCTGGGCCTGGACACCTATAATATCCTAGATTGCCACGATTACGGCAGGGTCGAGATCAGAGTTGACGAAAACGACAATCCTTACGTTCTGGAGCTCAATCCCAATCCGTCCATCAACATCGGCGACTGCGTGCCGGAGATGGCCGGCTTGATGCAAATGAATTACGGCGATTTTCTGGAAGAAATCATTAAAATGGCCATCAAAAGATACCAAAACGCCTCTCCTTACCAGCACCTGCACTCAAGCATCATGTAAGAGATATGGCCATGGGAAAGAAGACAAAAATAGGCGTGCTGGCGGATGATTTGGAGTTTATTTTGCTCTCTGCGGGGAAAAAATCATTGCCCGCGGAAATCGTCTATTTCGTCGAAAAGACATCCGATATTCTGCCGATTATACCCGAAAGCGCCAAGATCGCGCGCTATTCGTTCGAAAAAGGATACTCCCCCGAAGAGAGCGATGATTTTCTTAAAGCGGTTGTTTCGCGCTCGAATATCGAGCAAGCTGCCCGGGAAAACGGTGTTTCCTGTTTTTGGTTTTCGCTGGCCGGCGAGAACGTTCGCTTCGTAAGCTCGTGGGCCGTTAAAAACGGTTTTTCTCTGATCGGCAGGCCCGATCTGATAGAAAAGCTGGAGAATAAAATACTTTTTGACAGATTCCTGGCCAGGCACAAGATAAAGAAGCCGAAAAGCAAAGAAATAATCTACGAACGCGGAAAAAGCATTGCTTTCAGATACCCTTTTGTTCTGCAAAAACCGGTTTCTTCCGGAGGGGAAGGCACTTTTTTCATCAAAGGCAAAAACAGCCTCGAACATCCGGCCAAAGCCGGCCTGAAAAACAAAAGCAAAACGCTCTTAAGGGAATGGCTCAAAGGGCCGGCTTGTGGCATAACCTTGTCGGTCTGCCAAAAAGGCGCGATAACTTCAGCCGTGAGGATGCAGTGCTTTGAAAAAGAGGATGCCTGGGGCAGAAAAGCTTTTCTCGGGGTTCAGTTTCTGGCGCATTCTTTTTTCAGCAAAAAACAGATAAAGGAAATGAACGAGACTTTTTTCCGCGTCGGTTATCTTTTCAGGGAGCGCGGATGGTTCGGGATGTTCAATTTCGATTTTATTATTTCGGAAAAAAAAGGAATCTGTCTGATAGAATGCAACCCCAGAATATCGGCCGCCTCATCCTTGCTTTTCCATTACCCCGGGCTCAACAACGGCTTTGATATGGCCGAAATTTTCCTGAAAGAATCGCTTGGAAAAAAGAAAAATGCTTCCAAAGAGCCTTTTGTTTTTTACGGCATAAGCGAAAGCCGATTCCAGGGCTCGGTTTTCTATCCGGAGGCGAAGGTCGGCTTGGGAAGAAAAGCCGAAGTGAAAAGAGTCTTTCAAGAAGGTGTTTACGGGCAATCGCGCGGAAAAATCGTGTTCTTGTCGCGCGATCTGGGCAAAATAAGCTCCGCGGGCGAAAGATTCATTCTAAAGAACGAGGTTTCCGCGAACGAGATCCGTGAAAACGGTTTTGTCACCTCCACTGTTCTCTCAAACTATCCCCTGTTCAACCTTGGGGGCGGGCTTTCAAAAGCCGGAGAAATCATAAAAAAGAAATTCAATTATGTCGATTGAAGAAATCATCGCCAAAAGAAACGAACTGCTGGCCATGGCCCGCAAAAACGGCTCACCTTTTTTCATTTTCGACAAAAAACAGCTTTCTTCGAGCTTCAACCGTTTCGCTTACGTTTTCTCGGACATCCTGCCCAAAGAAAACATTTTTTACGCCGTCAAATCAAACCCCTATCCCCCGCTGGTCAAGGAAATCGTTAAGCTCGGGGCCAGCCTGGATGTTTCAAGCTCGCGCGAACTTGAGATGGCCTTGAAGTGCAAAGCGAAAAGGATTCTTTTCTCCGGGCCGGGGAAAACCCTTGCCGATCTGAACCTGGCTGTCTCTAACAGCGGCAAGGTAATCGTGAACATAGACAGCTTCGGCGAGCTCACGAAATTGGGAAAATTGACCGATAAAAACAAAACAGCTGTTAAGGCCGGGGTAAGGATATTTATCAAAGAAATACACGGCAAATGGAGCAAATTCGGAATCGATATGATCGATTTGAAAAATTTTTTTAAAACCGCTCAAAAGCATAAATACCTGGATTTGCGCGGGATTCAATGCCATACAAGCTGGAATGAAAGCGCGAGACCGTATAAAACAGCCATCAGGGCCATCGGCGATTATTTAAAAGAGAATTTCAGAGAAAATGATCTGGCTAAGTTTGAATTTATTGATTTCGGAGGCGGCTTCTTGCCGGACAATGGTAAGAACAGGCCGCGTGAATTAAAAGATTACGAATCGGGCATAGCGGCCGCGATTCAAAAAAATCTAGCGCCGGTTTTGAAATCGGCCGGATATTTTACCGAACCCGGCAGGATTATCAATCACGAAGCTATGCATTTTTTATTCACTATCGCGGACGTAAAAAGCAAAAATATGGCCATTGCTGACGCGGGCACCAATGCTTTTGGAACTGACACGGGAGGCTTTGATTATTTTCCGCTAATAAATCTGTCCAATCCGTCTTTGAAAGAAATCCCTTTTGAGATTCACGGCTCGCTTTGCACGCCTTATGATGTCTGGGGACGCTCGTGCTTTGCCAAAGCAATAAAAGAAGGAGACGTCATTCTGGCTCCCTTTCAGGGCGCTTACACTCTTACTCTGGCGCAAAATTTCATCAAGCCTATCCCCCCTGTTTACGAACTTAATTAAGGCGAAGAGGTCGAGGAGCTCGAAGCTTCGTCCGCGCTTTGAGCGGTAGTAGTGGTCATGGCGGGGGCAAGGGCATCGCCCGACCGGCTGGATTTATCGGACGGCTCTTGCGAGCCGTAATACCACTGGAGAATCTCCCTGGCCACGTTTTGCGCCGTTCTTTGCACGCCCGGCACCTCTTCCACCAAAATCACCATAACTATCGGCGGTTTTTTTTCAGCAATAGCCGATTCGCCGTAAGGAGCGAAAACCGCCAGCCAGTTCTCGTAGATTTCTTTTTTGGGGTAAATTTGCGCGGTGCCGGTTTTGGCGGCCACGGCCACGGGCAAGTCGCTCAAATAATAAGCCGAACCCGAAGGCGAGGCAACGGTCTGGCGCATCCCCTGCCGGATGATTCTAAGAGTTGAGCTGCTGATGAAATTTTCTTTGATTAAAACCGGCGGGATGTCTTCTTTCGCGCCTTCGGCGGTCAAGATTTCTTTGGCAACCTTGGGCTGAAACATTCTGCCCTTGTTGGCGATAGGCACGTAAGCCTGGGCGAGCTGCAGTGGCGTGGCTAGGAAGTATCCCTGGCCGATGGAAAGATTATAAGTATCTCCCAGATACCATTTTTGGGTGAGCGGAGTTGAAAAATATTGTTCTTTCCATTCGGGCGTGGGCACCCTGCCCTCTGCCTCGCCCGGCAAATCAATCATGGTTTTCGCTCCGAACCCGAAAAGGTTCAGGTACTTGTCGATTTTCAAAATGCCCAGGCCTTCGAAGTTCTTCGGCAAACGGGAATCGAAATAAGGGCTGGAGGCTGACGGAGCGGTATAGCCGCCTCCTATCATGAAAAAAAATGGATTGACTGATTCGGCGATGGCCTTTTTGATGTCGGTCGTGCCGTGATAGGCGTTGTCAGGATAGCAGTCCGCACCCTCGTCATACTGATGGACGACGCAGAGCTTGGCCGGGCAATACAAAGAAGTGTTTTCGGTGATAATCCCCTCTTCCAGAGCCGCCGTGCCCATGACCGGCTTGATCGAGGAGCCAGTCGGATAAAGTCCGGCTATCACCCTGTTCAACTGGGGATTGTTTTTATCCTGATTGAGTTTTTCAAAATCGCTTTGGGAAATGCCCCCGGCAAACAAATTATTGTCAAAAGACGGCCAGGAAACCGAAGTAAGTATTTCACCATTGGACGAATCCAAAATAACCACCGCGCCTTTGCTCGCCCCGCTTTCCCGGAGCACTCTTACGAGCGCTTCTTCGGATTTTTTTTGCATTTTTGAGTTGATGGCCAAAACCAGGCTTTTCCCCGAGCCCGGATATTGCACAACCTCCTGGGAAATGATTTTCCCCTGGGCGGTTTTTTCGAATTTCACGATGCCTTTGTTTTCCCTAAGAATACTCTCATAAAATCCTTCCACGCCTTCTTTGCCGATGGAATCGCTGAATTCGTAATTGTTTTCCTTCATAATCCCGATTTCATCCTGGCTGATTTTTCCCAGATAGCCCAAAATATGGCTCAAACTGCGGGGCGTTTCATATTTGCGCGAAACGGTTTTTTGAATTTTAAATCCGGGAATTTCCGACTCTATCGCGCTCAAAAGAACCAGCTGCTGATGGTTTAAATTTTTTTCAATCAAAATGTCGTCTTGAGCGGCGGTTTCCAGCTGATCCCGGAAAAAAGAAGCCGGCTGCCCGAGAACCGGAACCACGCGGCCGATTATTTCATTGGCGCGGTTAGCGGGCAATTCCGATTTTTTCAGCCAGAGATTGAAGGTCGATTCGTTTTTTACCAAAGGAACCATATCGCGGTCGTAGATTATGCCTCTTTCAGCCGTAAGATTGAAATTGATGAATTTGTTCTGCTGCGCCAATGACTCGTATTTATCCTTGCCCTGCGCCTGCAGATAAAAAGTGAAGCCGGCCAAAAATCCGAAAATAACGAATCCGAAAACCAGCAGCGAAAAAAAGCCGTTTTTATCCAGGGGCACTTCCAGTTTTTTGCTGGAAACAAAATGAGTCCGTTCGTTTTGCTGGGCTAATTTGTCCAGAAAGACATCCTCTATTTCAATTTCTTTGATTCTTCCTTTGATGAAAAAATTCATAGACATAAAAACAAACGATAACGGCTGCCAAATCGAAAAGCCAGGCGATTCCCAGCTCTTTCCAGGAAAAAGCCGAAGGGAAAAGCAGGATTTTCTTCTGCGCCAAAGTAAAAAGCCAAAGCAAAACCCACGGGACGGATTTAAAGCACAAAAAAGCGGCCGAAAAAACCGCGCATAAAGAAAAAACGCTTGACCCCTGCATAGCAGAGCTCAATTTTTTGGCTGACAAGACAGCCAAAAGCAGTGCGGCAATCCATAACCCGAAAAACGGCAAATTAGAATTCGCCTCGAGCATCAGACCGCCAAAAACAGCCGAAACATAGGCGAATCTTTTCTTACGCGGATTTAAAAAAACAAAAAGAAAAACCGCCAAAAAAACCAGATCACAGACACATCCCCAAAGGCTCAATTGAGGCAAAAAGCTCGTCTGGAGAATAACTAAAAGGTATAAAAGCAAAAGATATGCCGGATATTTCCAATAGGCCATAGTTATTTAGGGATTGATTATCACGAACAGCTGGTTGCAAGGGTTTTTAAGAAAATAAGGGGAAATCCGTCCCTGCTGGAAAGAGCTGGAATCGCCTTTCCGAAACTCCGCGACTTCCCCTACGATAATGTTTTTGGGAAATTTTCCGCTCAAGCCGGTTGTTTTTACGAGATCGCCGTTTTCGATTACAGCTTCCTGGGGAACCAGCCCGAAGGACAGGCTTTTTTCGCTTTCTCCCTTAGCCACGGCCAGGATGTTCTGCTCTTTGCTTTGGATTTCAATATCAAAAGAATTGTCTTTGGCAGTAATCAAAAGCGCCTGGGAAAAATTATCAAAAACTTTTTCAAGCCGTCCCGCCAGTGCTCCATCCGCGCTAATGACCGCCAAGCCCTCGACCAGACCGTCTTTTCGGCCCTTGTCGAGTGTAAGGAAATTACCCTGCGGGTCTTTGGATAAAACATCGGTTAAAGCCAAAGACAGCTTTTTATCAGTGGAAAATTCCAAGGCTGTTCTTAGAGCCGCGTTCTCTTCGCCCAATGATTTCAATCTCACAATCTCGTCTTTCAGAAACAGGTTTTGTTTTGTAAGTTGCTGGTTTTCCGAACGCAGGTTGTCCAGGCGAAAAGGCAAGGCCAGCACATCCGAAACCAGATCGCCGGTTTTCCAGGCCGCTCTCTCCAGCGGAGCGGAAACTTTATGAAAAGCGTTTTTGAAAAAATCGCCGAAAAACCTGTGCGCCAAGACAAAAAGGCCGATTATCAGAAACGCGGTAATTAAAAATTTGGCTCTTTTTTTCATAGCATCTGCATTATAGCCTAAAATCCGGCTTCGCGCCATAATCGCGCAAAAACAAAAATCCCGCCAAGGCGGGACCGTTGCTTTCCGGACATTGATAGGGGGACGACCTACTTTCGCAGCAAGCTACTATCATCGGCCCTGAAGGATTTCACTGCCGTGTTCGGAATGGGAACGGGTGGAGCACCTTCGGTATAATCCCCTTATCAATATCCGGACGAAGTAATCTTGAATGTTCCTCAATGATTGCTAACTGTTTGGAAACCCAATGATTGATCAATTAGTACTCCTCGGCTGAAAGCATTGCTGCCCTTATACCTGGAGCCTATCAAGGTCGTGATCTGCGACCGATCTAAGAATACTCATCTTGGGGTGGGCTTCGCACTTAGATGCTTTCAGTGCTTATCCCTTACCAACGTGGCTACCCGGCAATGCCGCGGGCGCGACAACCGGTACACCAGAGGTTGGCTCCTAAGGGTCCTCTCGTACTACTTAGAACTCCCCTCAATATTCGACGCCTGCAGTAGATAGGGTCCGTACTGTCTCGCGACGTACTGAACCCAGCTCACGTACCACTTTAATGGGCGAACAGCCCAACCCTTGGAAGCTTCTCCACCTCCAGGATGTGATGAGCCGACATCGAGGTGCCGAACAGAGCCGTCGATATGAACTCTCGGGCTCTACTAGCCTGTTATCCCCGGGGTAACTTTTGGCCGATTATCTTCCCTAATCCTATAAATTAGGGTCGGTTCACTAAGTTCTACTTTCGTAACTGCTCGACTTGTACGTCTCGCAGTAAAGCTGGCTTTTGGCTTTACCCTATCGCTCCGATTTCCATCCGGAGCTAGCCAACCTTTAAACTTCTCCGTTACTTTTTAGGAGAAAAGCGCCCCACTTAAACTACCAACCAAACACTGTCTTGGCCGCACTGAAATACACTTTCCGCTCCTGGAAAAAGTGCATTTCAGTACGGCCAGTTAGAACAAAAACATTAAAAGGGTGGTGTTTCATTGGCGGATCAGTCCTGCCCAAAAGCAGAACCTCATATCCTACCACCTACGCTACGCATCTAATATCAGTATTCAATATTTGGATATAGTAAAGCTCCCGGGGTCTTTCCGTCTAGCTGCAGGTATCCCGCATCTTCACGGGAATTGCATTTTCACCGGGCTCCTCGTTGAGACAGTCCCCTGATCGTTATACCTTTCATGCGGGCCGTAACTTACACGGCAAGGGATTACGCTACTTTAACACGGTCAGAGTTACCGCGGACGTTCACTGGAGGCTTAGTCCACTCGGCCCAATCTTGCGACTGGACCGGCAGTTTTAACACTCCAGCACTGGTCAGGCCTCAGCCCCTATACATCCTCTTACGAGTTTAGCAGGGACCTGTGTTTTTGGTAAACAGTCGCCAGGGGTCTTTCGCTGCGTCCGCCTTGCGGCGGAAGATCTTATCGCGAACTTACGATCGTTGTTTTGCCTAGTTCCTTAACGAGGTTTCACCCGTTCGCCTTAGTACACTGATACTAACCTACCTGTGTCGGTTTTGCGGTACGAGTCCGATATTTTTAACTCTTTGGGGCTTTTCTAGGAAACTTGCTCGACAGAGTTCTCCCGGCCGAAGCCGGAATGCCCCCTAACCCTTGAAAAATCTCAGGTTAGAGACGGGAATCCAATAACCCGCTCTGTTTACTAAATTTCGCACCCCATTGAAAAAACATCGGAGGGCCGGAATATTAACCGGCTGTCCATCTCCTTACGGCTTTCGTCGGAAGGATTAGGGTCGCCTAACCCTTGGCTGATTGTCATTGCCAAGGAAACCTTAGGTTTACGGCGTCCCGGGCTTTCACCGGGATTGCGGTTACTCATGCCAACATTCTCACTTCCTACCGCTCCACCCTGCCTCGCGGCAGAGCTTCAATGCAATAGGAACGCTCCCCTACCGCTAAGACGAATAACTGAGGTCGGACCCTTAAACACTTCTTTAAAATGTTTTTTCCATTTAAAAGAGATCTGACTTCAGTTATTCGTCTTAGCCCGCATCTTCGGTACTGAACTTTAGCCCCCTCAATACTTTGGCGCGCTTCACCCTTTCCGATAAATCGGAATTAGGACAGCGAGTTGTTACACACTCTTTAAAAGATTGCTACTTCTGAGCAAACTTCCTGCCTGTTTGAGGTGAAACACTTCCTTATAACACTTAGTTCAAATTTAGGGACCTTAGATGGCGGTCTGGGCTTTTTCCCTTTTGAGCACGGAACTTAGCTCCCGTGTTCTTACTTTAAGACGAAACTGATGGTATTCGGAGTTTGATAGGATTATCTGGGAAAACCCTCGATAGCCCATTCAGTGCTCTACCCCCACCAGCCAATATCTTAAGCTAGCCCAAAAGCTATTTCGGGGAGAACCAGCTATTACCAAGCTCGATTAGCTTTTCACTTCTTACCACAACTCATCCAAGAGTATTGCACGGCTCACTGGTTCGGGCCTCCAGCACGATTTCTCGGGCCTTCACCCTGGTCATGGCAAGCTCGCTTGGCTTCGGGTCTTAAACATCCAGCAAAAAACGCGCTTTGACACTCGCTTTCGCTAAACCTTCGCGGCAGAACCGCTTAGATGTGCTGAATATTTAAACTCGTTGGCTCGTTCTACAAAAAGCACGCAGTCACCCCTACCCTTGCGGGCGGGGCTCCTACTCTTTGTGAGCAAATGGTTTCAGGTACTATTTCATCGCCCTCACCGGGCTGCTTTTCACCTTTCCCTCACGGTACTAGTTCACTATCGGTGAGCAGGTAGTATTTAGCTTTGGCTGATAGTCCAGCCGGTTTCCCACAAAGCCTTCGTTCCTTGTGGTACTCAAGTAAGATAGCAAGGAGCGTGAAAATTGTTTTCGTCTACGGGACTATCACCCTCTCTGGTTGCCCCTTCCAGGGACATTTGACTAACAAATTCACCTAAATGTTCTCCCTCGGCAATGCATTGAATGACCAGAAATGGAATTCTAACCATTCAATACTCCCGACGCTACCCCCTTACAACACCACTCAATAAATTGAATGGTTTGAGCTCTTCCCTTTTCGCTCGCCACTACTAAGGGAATGTTCTCCCGCAAAGCGGGATTTATTTTCTTTTCCTCTGGGTACTGGAATGTTTTGCTTCCCCAGGTTCGCCTCCCGACTTGCGTCGGGATTATGTAGGTTTGCTACATAGTGTTTCCACATTCGGAAATCCCCGGATCATAGCTTGCTAAGCAGCTCCCCGAGGCTTATCGCAGCCACGCCACGTCCTTCGTCGCCTCCTGCTCCCAAGGCATCCACCATTTGCCCTTAAATAATTTGGGTATCCAACAGTTAGCAATCACTGTTGAACATTTACTTTACTTCATCACGCATTTACGATTTGCGTTCCCTATTCTGTTGCAAGGTTCCTCATTCTTAGCTTCCCTCCTCTGGAACAAAAAAGCCGCTTTCAGAAGCGACCCTCTCCATACAAAAATATGTGGGCTTACCCGCTTCTTAGCTGTTTGCTTTTGTTCTGGTTTATCATAAATCATTTCCAATTTTACTTATATAAAAAGCAATGTCAATACCCTGCACTAGAAGACCACATGGGTAACACTTTTAATGTTTTCTCGGTGAATCGGATCGGCGTCGAATAACCAAGGGCCTGATGGGGCCGGACAAAATTGTATTCGATCAGCCATTCAGTGAGCCTTGAG
>JAQUKS010000030.1 GCA_028718965.1 Minisyncoccota bacterium | reverse complement strand
GGAAAAATATCCGCAGACAATCGGTTTCGAGGGCGTCTCTTCCTCCTATTTGCTGGACAATATCCAAAAGAGCGTTGATTTGCTTAAAAAGGGATCGGTTGACTATGAATTTCGCACTACCTTCGTGCCAGGGCTTCATACCAAGGACGATATTCTAGCCATCACGCGCTGGCTCAAGCCGGCCAAGCGGTTTTATTTGCAGAACTTCCGGCCTGAAAAAACCTTAGACCCGAATCTTTCCGCTCTCCGGCCGTTCCAGGCCGACGAACTGGCGGATTGGCTGGGCTTGATCGCGCCTTTTTTCGATACTGTGCAAATCCGGTGATTTTTCCACTCACTCATTCGAAGATATTGCTTTTTTGGGCTATCTTTTTTATCGCGGGCATAGGCGCGGCCTCCCTTTTTGCTGTTCCTTGTTGGCTCCTCTGGGAGCTTTTTTTATTGGGATTGCTTTATGTTTTGATATTTCGTCGTTGCAAAGTTGTGGTTGTTTTTGGTTTTTGTCTGATGACTTTGGCTTTAGGAGTGTGGAGAACCACTTTTGAGCTATATCCGGCTGCACAATCTTTTAATAAGCCGGTAATAGACCGATTAGAGGTTATTGAGCGGGCTTTCCCATCACCCCAGGCCGAACTCTTATCCGGAATTCTTTTCGGCAGCCAGCAAAATCTGGACTATGAGTGGAAAAACAAAATGAACCTGGCGGGCGTAAGGCACGTCACTGCGGTATCAGGCGCCAACATCATTTTGCTGGCGCAAGTTTTGGTCTGGCTGGGCGTTGCTTTGGGATTGTATCGCCAGTGGGCCGCGTTGTCAGCTGCTTTCCTGATTTGGGGTTATATTTTTATGATTGGCTGGCCCCCCTCGGCAGTGCGGGCAGGCATTATGGCCAGCTTGCTTCTGATAGCGGGCGCCTTGGGCAGGCCCAACAGAACGCAAAGAGCCGTTGTTTTGGCGGGAGCTATAATGCTGGCTTTTAATCCGCGGCTTTTATTGTTTGATGCCGGATTCCAACTGTCGTTTTTGGCCACTTTTGGTTTGATCTATCTGGCGCCCTTGCTGCGGGATTGGCTGGCCTCAAAACGCGGATTTTTGCAAACCGGCAATTTGGCTGAATTTTTGGCTATTAATTTTTCCGCCTGGATTTTTACCTTGCCTTTATCTGTTTACTATTTCGGTTATTTTTCGCCGATGTCGATTGCTGCCAACCTTTTTATTACTCCGGTGGTTCCCTTGATCATGATTTCAGGATTTTTGCTGCTTATAGTCGGTTCAATCTGGCAGCCCCTGGCAATAGCCTTTGCATGGCCGCTGAATCTGCCGCTGAATTATTTTTTGCAGATAACGGATTGGTTTTCTCCCGCTGCCCTGGCTTACTGGCAGTTTTATTTTTCCGGAAGCATTTTGGCGGTTTGCTATTTCGGTTTGATTTTCTGGACTTGGCGCTGGCAAAAAAGCCGGCCGTTTATCTGAAATCTTGTTTTTTCGTTTAAATCAGGGCTATAATGGCAATTACCCGGCGTTTTAATTGCAGTAATATATGCAACCCTTGAAGAAACAACTAAAAGATTTCCTGAAGCCTTTTCGCATATCATTCAAGGGCCTTTGGTGGGCCATTAAAGAAGAGCGGAGCTTTCGCATTGAGCTTACTATCGCTTTTTGCGTGATTTTCGCTATGTTTTGGTTTCCATTGAGCGGAATAGAGCGGGCGATCTGCTTTCTTATGATAGTCATTTCTTTGGGCTTGGAGCTTTTGAACAGCCAGCTGGAGGGAATGCTCGACATGTTTCAGCCCTGCTACGACCCGCGCATCAGAAAGATCAAAGACCTGTCCTCTTCGGCCGTGTTTGTCGCTTTTTTAGGCTCTTTGGCTGTCGGTCTTTTGATTTTTCTTCCCTATTTGTTAAGATAAAATAATCAGGCTTTTGCCTTGAAAATCCATGAAAATCAACTTTCAAAAGATCAAAAAAACTCTTAACAAAGACATTGCCTGGCAATGCCCCGTGTTCAAAAAAAAGCGTTCCGGAGAGCTTTGCTCGGTCAATGTCAACCGCAGGTTCTTGTGGGTTTTTCTGTTCGTGATTTTTTTGGTCGGTTTTGGAGCCGGCGGATTTTACGCGCGCCCTGTTCTGAACTCCGCTGGTTCTTATCTGCGTGATCTTACCGTGCAGATAGGCTTTTCTCCGAACTGGCCGTGGCTGGGAACGAAAGCGAATCCGGGACCATCTGGAGAGTCCGAGCAGGCGATATCAGAATACAAGCCCCAGACATCCCAGGAAGAGGCGGTTATTAATGTGGTAAAAAACGCTTCAAAGGCGGTGGTGAGCGTGATCATTACCAAAAAAACGCCGGTTTACGAAACATATTACGAAGAAGAAAGCCCTTTACCTGATGATTTTTTCGGTACTCTGCCTTTTAAGATTCAGGTCCCCAAACAGCGTCAGATCGGCACCAAAGATCAGAGAATCGGCGAGGGCACGGGGTTTATAGTATCATCGGACGGCTTAGTGCTCACCAATAAGCACGTGGTCGCGGACAAAGACGCCCAATACACCGTTGTCACCACGGACGGCAAAATATATCCGGTAAAAGTTTTGGCCCGCGACCCTTTTCAGGATTTGGCAATTATGAAGATCGAACAAGAACAGCAGGTAGTTGACAGCGGCAGTCTTGTTGCCGTGTCTTTTCCTATTTTGAAATTGGGCGATTCGGATGACCTGCAGATCGGCCAGACAGTAATAACCATCGGCAATGCCCTGGGCGAGCTTACCAATACGGTATCCGTGGGAGTGATCTCGGGTTTGAGCCGGACGATCACTGCTTCGGGAGGAGGCATCAGCGAAACTTTGGAGGACATCATTCAAACCGACGCGGCAATCAATCCGGGCAACTCCGGCGGGCCCTTGCTCAATCTGAAAGGCGAGGTGATCGGCGTGAACGTGGCCATGGCCAACGGCGCCCAGAGCATCGGTTTTACCGTGCCTTCTTCCAAAGCGAAAAAAGACATCACTGATATTCAGACAAAAGGCAAGATCGTTTATGCTTTTTTGGGGGTGCGCCACAGCCTGATAACGCCTGATTTGCAGGCCGAGCTTAAACTGCCGGTTGATTACGGCTCGCTGATAGCCGAAGGCGACAAGAACGAGCCGGCCGTAACCCCGGGCTCTTCGGCCGACAAAGCCGGGCTGAAGTCCGGAGATATAATTTTGGAGGTGGCTAGCGAAAAGGTTACAAGAAACAACTCCCTGGGCAAGATCATCCAGAAGCATCAGCCGGGCGAAACGATCAGCCTGAAGATAATGCGCGAGGATAAAGAAATGACGATTGACGTTGTACTGGGCGAAAAGACCAGCGACGAGTAAAACTATTTCTGACAAACTTCGCCGAATACTCCTGAATAGTATGGCAATAATCAAGAAAAAAATTTGGCCGGAATATTTTGACGCAGTAGCGTCCGGAAAGAAAAAATATGAGCTTCGCCTCAATGATTTTGAAGTCAAAGAGGGCGATACGCTCATGCTCGAAGAATGGAATCCTAAAACGGAAGAATATACCGGAAGAAAGGTTGGAAGGAAAGTAACTTATGTCGGAAAGTTCAAGATAGATGAGTTGTTCTGGCCGGAAGAACAGATAAAAGATAAAGGGATTCAAATTATTTCGCTGGAGTAGACAAGCGCGAAAGTGAAGCCTCATGATTGGCGCTGTTTGTCCGCTAAGAATCGCTTTGATTTCAGGGGTTGGAAGAAAAATAAAAGTTGATGTATTATTATAAAATATGCCATTATTTCAAGGAGGAGAATTCACATATAAAGCCCAGGAGGCGATGATGAAGGGCCAAAATATCGCCAAAGAACGTCGCCAGCAGCAGGTGGATTCTTTGCATCTGCTTTTGGCTTTGCTTACGCAGGACGAGAGCATTGTTTTGATTTTGCTGAAAAATCTCGAGGTAAACGTGGAAGATTTGCGCGGCCGGTGCGACAGAGCCATTAATAACATCCCGCCCATCACAACGCCCCCGCAGGGTCCGGGCCAGTTTTACCTTACCCAGGATTTGGCCCAGGTTTTGGACAGGGCCCGGGTGGAGGCAATGGAGCTTGGCGATGATTTTATTTCCGTGGAGCATTTGTTTTTGGCTTTGTTGGCGGTATCGGCCAGCGTACAGACGGTTTTGCAGAATGTGCGCTTTACCTCTCCCACGGCCGCCACGACACTGAACAAAGACATTATTCTGCAGAAATTGGCCGATATCCGCGGCAACGAGAAAATCATCGACCCCAATCCCGAGTCAAAATACGAGGTTATAAAAAAATATTCCCGCAACCTTACCATTCTGGCCAAAGAAGGCAAGCTCGACCCGGTTATCGGCCGGGAAAACGAGATTCGCCGGGTGATGCAGGTTTTATCCAGGCGCACCAAAAACAACCCTGTTTTAATCGGTGAGGCGGGCGTCGGCAAGACAGCCATTGTGGAGGGTCTGGCGAAAAAAGTGATTGGCGGGGACGTACCCGAAAGCCTGAAAGACAAAGAAATAGTCGCTTTGGATTTGGGCTCTATGGTGGCTGGCACCAAATACAGGGGCGAGTTCGAGGCGCGTTTGAAAGCTTTTGTGCGGGAAATCCACCGCGCCGCCGACCACTATATTTTATTCATTGACGAATTGCACACTTTGGTCGGCGCCGGAGCGGCCGAGGGGGCCATTGACGCTTCCAATCTGCTTAAGCCGGCTTTGGCCCGGGGCGAGCTGCGGGCGATTGGCGCCACTACCTTGAAAGAATACCAGAAATACATTGAAAAAGACCCGGCTTTGGAGCGGAGATTCCAGCCCATTCTTGTGGCCGAGCCGTCTATCGAAGACACCGTGGCGATTTTGCGGGGCATTAAAGAAAAATACGAGCTGCATCACGGCGTGAAAATCAAGGACGCGGCCATTAAGGCGGCTGCCGAATTGAGCAGCCGCTATATCAGCGACAGGTTTTTGCCCGACAAGGCCGTTGATCTGATGGACGAAGCCGCTTCGGCCCTGCGCCTGGAGATTGAATCCGAGCCCGCGGAGCTCGAGAGCTTGAGAAACGAGATTACCAAACTGGAGATTGAAAAACGGGTGCTAAAAAAAGAGCCTGAAGCCGAAAAGCATTTGAAAGGCGTGGAACATTCGCTCGCCAATTTACAGGAAAAAGCCGAGGCCTTGAAAGCCAAGTGGCAGTCCGAGAAAGGCGTGATTTTGGAAATCAAAAACCTTAAAAAAGAGATTGATAACATCGCCTTTCAGGCCGAAGTGGCCGAGAGAGAGGGCGAGCTGGAGAAGGCCGCTGAATTGAAATATGGCAAAATTCCCGAGCTAAAAAAGCAATTATACGGCGCGGAAAAGAAACTGCAGGCTTTGCAGCAGAAAAACTCGGTGCTCAAGGAAGAGGTGACGGAAGAAGATGTGGCCCAGGTGGTTTCCCGCTGGACCGGCATTCCGGTAGCGCGCCTCGTGGAAACTGAGGCCCGAAAGCTGGAAAAAATGGAAGATGTTTTGAATAAACGGGTAATCGGCCAGGAAGAGGCCCTTAAAGCCGTGTCCAACGCCATCAGGCGGGGGAGAGCCGGCATTGCCGACGAAAACCATCCTTTGGGAGTATTTTTGTTTTTGGGCCCGACCGGCGTTGGCAAAACCGAAACAGCCCGGGCTTTGGCTGACTTCTTGTTCAGCACGGAAAAGGCTATTGTGCGGGTCGATATGTCCGAGTTCATGGAAAAATACAGCGTGTCAAAAATGATCGGCTCGCCTCCGGGCTATGTGGGCTACGAAGAAGGCGGCCAGCTCACCGAGCAGATACGCCGCAGGCCCTATAGCGTGATATTGCTTGATGAAATCGAAAAAGCCCATCCCGAAGTGTTCAATATTTTGCTGCAGATTTTTGAGGACGGCCGGCTTACCGACGCCAAAGGCAGGGTAGTTTCGTTCAAAAACACCATAATCATAATGACCTCGAATGTCGGCTCGGACTATATCGCTGATTTGCGGCCCATTGGCTTTGAGAGCAAAAACGGCAAAGCCGGCCTGGACAATAAAAAAGAGCTGATTCAAAAGAAGATTGACCAGTCGCTCAAAGAAACGTTCAAGCCGGAATTTCTTAACAGAATCGATGAAATAATCACCTTTAATTATCTTGGGGCCAAGGAAATTCGCCAGATAGTCGACCTGGAGCTGGACAAGGTGGAAAAACGCCTGGTCAAGGGCAAGGATGTGGCTGTGAGCTTTTCCAAGGATTTGCGCGAGCATTTGGCGCAAGCCGGCTTTGACCCTGATTTGGGAGCCCGGCCCTTGCGGCGCATCATCCAGCGCGAGATTCTGGATTATTTGGCTTTAAGAGTGGTGGCCGGAGAATTGCAGGCAGGGGATAAGGTGGCTGTTGACTGGAAAGAAAACAAGGTGGTTTTTCAGCATTCCGGAGCGCCGGCTAAAAAAGTATCCAAAGGTAAAAAGCCGGCGGGCAAACCGAGAGGAGGTTGACTTATCCCTGAATTTTGCTAGAATTTGTCTAAAGTTATACGCTGTGTAACGATTTCTACCGGTCCGGCATTCGCGTTGAATGCCGGACCTTTTCATTACTTGATTTGTTTTTTTGATTTTCCTATTATGAAAATAGATCACAGAGTATACCCCTCAAACCCAGGATCATTGCCGCCGCGAGTCCTGGGCTTTTTTCTTTATTTTAATGTCAAATTATGTTAAATTTATATAGCTTTAGTCTTGCTATAAAGTTTTTTAGCCCGGGGACCCCTTCGTAGGTGGAAGCCATCTCTACCATCCCCCCGGGCTTTTTTATTACAAAAAATATGCTAAACTTAAAATTAAATATTCCTCTGTTTTCCTTTGTTCGACAGGGGAATCAAGGTTCAAGGGCTTTCTTTTTTTGTTCGATAGTTCCCAATATTAATGCCCTTGAACCTTTTTATTTTCGATTGGGTGTCGTGAAATACGTTCCAAAGCATCCGGCGTATTCAGCCTCTACGGCTCTCTTACGAACCTGTAATAATGATAAGGAAGGAGAGCGGCTACGGTTTGCGTCTGGCCCGGGCCCAGTGAGGATGCAAAATCGATTATCCATCGCGAGGCCGGGCTTTGGCAGTCGGGCGTGATGGCCCAGTGCGTATCCGAACTGCCCTGATACGGGTTGTTGATTATCATAAGCATTTCGCGGATATTGGGCAAACGCCAGTCATTGTGGCCGAAAAGGTCTGAAGATAGAGCGTTTTCCATGGCTTTTGCCCAAAATGTCGTGTCTCCGGAAAAGCTGGGCGTCCACATCAGACCCGAGCACAAGTCAATGAACGAGGCATCGCTGTCGTTGGCCTGATAGCCGGCGGCGCATCCGGTCTGCGGCTCGTCAAAACCGCTCGTTGGGATGACCGCGGAATCTCCCCGCACCGGCAGGAAATAGCCTGTCGCGGTAGAAGTGCTTTCCAGGGTTTGGGTGTTGACGAAGCCGCTGCCCAGGTCAAGCGAACTCACGAACCATTGATTCCAGCCCCACCAGGTATCAAAATGCTTGAATGAAGAGCTCCAATAATTGCCCGAAGCAATGTTTTGAAAATAGTAAGAGTCGATCATCGCCCCATCACCCGGGCTTTTTTGATACTTGATAATACTGCCCAGCTCTTTGATATTGGCTAAGCGCCAGTCATCGTAACCGTAGGCCTCCAGTTGCTCGCAATAATCTTTGGCTTGCGTCCAGCTAAGCCCCTGGCCGTTATTAGCGGCCAGGCCCGCACCGTCTTTGGGCCACATCAGGCCGGAGTAGAGATCGCTCACCGTGCCGTCGCCATTATCCTGAAACCCGGGCAAAGGAACGGCTGTGGCTATGTTTGAGGGCCCGGAGGTGGCGCCTTCGGTGGTGATGTATTGCACGGTGAAAGTAGCGGCCACCCCGCCGGTTAAGTTTCCGATGGTGGCGCTGATTATTTGCTGAATGTCGTCGGGCGTAAAATGAATTGTTTGGCCGTTATGGTTGATAAGATAATTGTCCACGCCCATGTAGATCCACCATAAATCAACCGCGTTTCTGTCAGCTGACGGAGCAGCCTGCAAATCAGTGATAATTGGCAAAGAGGAATCAAACGCTGGCGTACTGGTGGCCGGGGTGGAAGTAGCGGGAGTAGTTGTGGCCGGGGTTGTTGTTGCAAGGGGTTGGATGGTCTGGCCCTGGGAATTGGTCGGCGTGGGGCCGGCCAGACTGAAATCATCGGCGTTATTGTCATTGTCGATGTAATTATCGGATTCATCCTGTTTTCTCGTAATGGTCTGGCCATTTGGCGGGTTTTGAGAAAATGGCGTCGTTTCCACGAACGGGCTGGCGCTTGAACCCCATGCCACCTGGTCGATGATGTTTTCATGGCTGGCGTCGAACAACGCCACGCTGTTATCAGGGGAGATCGTCGAAGCTCTGGTAATATCGGGAACAAGGTTATCGGGCATCTGATAATCGGCGTTGGCCCAGAGAAAATGGCCCTTGGCCGGTATGGTGCTTGAAGCCGGAAAAACGCATAACGAATATCCGGTGCTGGTGCCAGTAGAAGTTTGTTTTTTTAGCTGGAAATCCGATATGTCCACATCATGGTCGTTCGGATTGAAGATTTCTATGAAATCATTATCGGTCGAAGAAGCATCGCCTGTTTGGATTTCGCTGATGAGCAAGACTGGCGGGGTAGTCGTGGCCGGGGTTGAGGTGGCCGGCGTCGTGGTGGCAGGGATATCCGGAGTGGTGGTTGACTGCCCCGGGTCTGTCGAAGTGGCTGGTTCCGGGACTGTTTGATTGTCAGCTCCGGGCGTGGGTATTTGTATTTCAAAATCAGCCGCGGATGAGCGCGTTTGCTGATATTTTTTTTCAGAGTCGTTCAGGCCGGTGAGTTTGCGGCCAAAGGAATTATCAGAGGGATGAACGACGTTTTCCGCTTTGTCCAAAAGCCGTTCGTATTTGTCGTATAAGAGAATGGAATTGGTCTGGGCGATGTAATAGCCAGCGCTCGAATACGACAGATCGCCCGCTCCCGCGGATTGCGGAGTAATCAGAAAATAGCCGAACGCCGCGATGCTGCCTTGGAATTTACTGGAGCTTACCAAGGAGCTTTCAGAGCCGTTGCTGGTTTTTTTGCGCAAAATAAAACCGCCTAAATTGACGGTGAAATTATTGGGATTGTAGAGCTCTATGTATTCGTCTTTGGCCGAATCCTGGCTTTCGGTTCTTACTTCGGAGATGATAATCTCGATCGCGGCCGGAGGCGGGACAGTCGTTGTCTGGTTGCCGGATGATTGGCCGGGTGTCTGGGTTTGATTCGCGTCAACTGTCAAAACGGCGGTTTCCTGGTACGGAGATGTTTGCGTGTCTTTGGTTTCGGTCGCGGAAACGTCCGCGGAATCAAGGCTGTCTGTTGCCGTGTTGTCATCAGGCCGGAGCCGGCTCTGCTGTGCCAGAAGCGTCTCGGTTTCTTCGGCAATATCGTCGATTCGTTCAAGAAGATCGTTCAGCTGGGCCTGAAGTGTTGCCAGCTGGTCGGGCGCCGCCGGTTTGTTTTGCGCGGTTTTCGGCAATTTCGTGGGCTCGACAGGTATTGTGAGCTGCTCGGGCGGAGCCAGGCCGCCATCGGAAAGAGCATAATCATCGAGGTTGACAACCAGAGGGTCCTGGTAAATAAAGCCGGCGAGAGAAGCGCCGGTATTCGTGTTTTGGAAATATTCGTTTATCCTGTCGAATAAATCGGTTGCGGTGTTTTGAACGACCGAACCAGCCTTACGGATTTTTTGCCAAAGACTGTCAAGCCCGCTCGCCATATCTGATTCATCGGGCAGGAACTTATTCAGTATTACCATGGCTTCCCGAATTTGGCTCTCGATAGGTTGCCACAGATGTCTTTGCCAGAAGCTCATTGGCCGAAACCCCAGATCAGGCACATTATCGGGAAATGATATGGCAATATCCGGCGCCCCGAGCCATTGGTAGGCATTGAAGTTACCTTTTTGGACATTGCCTTTAACTGTGATGATGAAGGGGGGCAGGTCGCTAGTAAGGTCGTT
>JAQUKS010000029.1 GCA_028718965.1 Minisyncoccota bacterium | reverse complement strand
CCGCAGAGAAGCTACCGGAGATCGTGAGGGAATTCTGCTTCAGATTTTCCTCGCCGGAAATGTTCCAAGACCCCAGTATTTACTTGGAAAAAACACTTTCACTTGTGACATTTGACTAGGAATACCCGTTTGAATTGTCTGGACAGCAGTTTTCTTTATGACTGCCGCAACTGCCAACATTGTTTCGGATGTTGCAACCTGCGCAACAAAAAATATCATTTTTTCAATCAGCCGCTTACGAAAGAGGAATATGAAAACAAAATGCAGATTATAAATCTGGGCAGAAGAAGCGTGCTTGAAGAGTATCGAACGAAATTTTTATCCTTGGCGCGACAAGCCATCAGACGAGCGACCAATAATGTCAAGGCGGTCAATTCAGTGGGCGATCTTTTGCATAATTGCCGTAATTGCTTCCAGTGTTTTGGCATTTTGGGCGGAATCGGTCCCAGCGATAATTTGAGGTATGTGATTTCGGTTGATAAAGCCAATGATTCAATGGATGTAAGCGGGGGTAATGGTTTTTCTCTGTGCTATGAGACAGGAGGCATAACGAGCAGCAGTAAGGTTTATTTTTCCGTTAGGATGCGCGGCAATAATCTGCAATGCGAGTATTGTTATGAATGCAGCGATTGCGAATATTGTTTCGGATGCTTCGCTTTACGCAATAAAAAATTTTGTATTTTCAATAAGCAATATTCGGAACAAGATTATTGGTTAATGATTGATAAAATAAAAGTCCAGATGTTAAAAACAGGAGAGTACGGCGAATTCTTTTCATTGACGATCAGCCCTTTTCCTTACCAGGATTCGGACGCGTCAATTGAGTTTCCCTTAACCAAGGAAGAAATCATCAAAAACAACTGGCATTGGCAGGATGAGACGAAGGATGGCATTGATTTGTCTAAGTTCGATGTATTCAAAGCTATTGATGTGCCAGATGATATTGCGGATGTTTCTGACGATATTTTAAACAAGGCGTTCATTTGCGAACAAACCGGCAAGCCGTTCCGCATAACCAAGTTCGAGCTGGATTTCTATCGCGCCCATAAATTGCCCTTGCCGACGATCCATCCTCTGCAAAGGATTAAAGATCGTTTCGCTTTCCGCCATCCCTACATGCTGTGGCAATACGCTTGCTCCAACTGCGGCCGAACGATGCTTTCAGCCTGGGATCCGGCCAGAAGATACAAGGTCTATTGCGAAGACTGCTATCTCAAAGAAGTGGTATAACGAGATTATGTTTGATAGACTTATAAAAGGAAAAACGGCGGTTTTTATTGACGCCGCTAATTTAGAAAGCTCGGTCAAAAGTTTGGGCTAGTGGATTGATTATGCCAAATTGCGCGATGTTTTCTCAAAGGATGACTTGGTGGAAATTCGTGATTATTGCGTTCGACATGATACCGATAATCAAGATCAGTTTTTTACATTTTTGAAAAGAAATGGGTTTACTTTGATTACCAAACCCTTAAAGATCATTAAAAAGGAAAATGTGGACAAGGGCGATATCCGTAAGGCTAACTTTGATGTTGAGATAGCAGTCGACTCGATGGAAATGCAAAGCAGTTTTGATACTTTTGTTTTGTTCTCCGGGGATAGCGACTTTGATTGTTTATTAAAAAAAATTGAAAAATAAAGGTAAGATTGTCATAGTAGTGTCTGCTAAAAATCATATTTCTAAAGAATTGATTGATAGCAGCCATAAGTATATTGATTTGAAAAAATTAAAAGTTTTGCTCGGAAGAGAAAATAAAAAATAAACCAAAAGCCCATCTTTTACAATGGGCGGTTGATGACGGGTGTTCCCACCCGCACTTTGATTGTAGCAGAAATGAAAACGATATGTCAACACACTATACAGCTCAAATAAAACAATGCCAAAACTGCAGAAAAGACTTCAGCGTTGAGCCCGAGGATTTTATTTTTTACGAGAAAGTGAAAGTGCCTCCTCCTGCCTGGTGTCCGGAGTGCCGCGATAAGCGGAGGTTTTGTTTCAGAAATGGCCATTCTCTTTATAAGCGAAAATGCGACCTATGCGGGGTCGATGTGGTGTCGCGGATTTCTCCGGACAAGCCTTATAAAATGTATTGCCAGAAATGCTGGTGGGGCGACAAATGGGATTCTCTGGAACATGGCAGAGATTATGATTTCAGCAGGCCGTTCTTCGAACAATTCAAAGAGTTGTTGGCAGCGACGCCCCATGTTTCCATCTTTAATACCAATACGGTAAATAGCGAATGGGTTAATCAGGAAACCGATGATAAGAACTGCTATCTCAATGTTGGCGGCCACTTTAACGAGGATTCCGCCTATAATACCTTTGAAGTAAGAGGCAAAAATTGTTTTGACAATTTTTGGGTCTGGCAATGTGAGCTTTGCTATGGAAATGTTAATTTAGAGCGATGCTGGAAAACGGTTTTTTCGCAGGATTGTTTCGACTGTCTGGGGCTCGCGTTTTGCTTTGATATGCGCAATTGCCAGGATTGTTTCGGCTGTTGCGGCTTGAGGGGCAAGCAATATTATATTTTTAATCAGCCTCATAGCAAAGAAGAATACCAGAAATTTTTGCAGAACAATCCTTTGTCATCTTATAAGAATATTCTGGATCTGAAAAAGAAATCCCAGGATGTCTGGCTTTCAATGCCCCATCGTTTTGCTTCGATCATCAAGTCAGTCAATTCGGCGGGTTGTTACATCACCGAATCAAAGAACGTCAAAGATGCCTGGTATGTTGACAAATGCGAGGACGCGAGGTTTCTTTACACGGTTGCCGGCCTGAAGGACTGCTATGACTGTTCGTCTTTAGGCTGGGGAGAACTTTGTTATGAAACTGGTCATTCCAATGGGTTGAGCGCTTCCAAATTCTGCCTTTATGCCAATGGTGGGGGCGCGGCCGATAAGATAGGCAGCTACAACTTAGAATATTGTTTCGCCACTCCCTCAAGCAGCAATTGTTTCGGCTGTTGCAATATAAAGAATCAGGAATACTGCATTTTGAATAAAAAACATTCCAAAGACGAATACAAACAATTGGTGGAAAAAATCAAAAAACAGATGGCAGAAACGCCTTACGTTGACAGGAAGGGCAGGGTGTATAAATACGGCGAGTTTTTTCCGATTGAGTTTTCGCCTTTTGGCTATAATGAGACAACCGTCCAGGATTATTATCCTCTTGTCAAAGAGCAGGCGGTTGAGCAGGGTTTTAACTGGAGCGACTACGAATCGGATGTGAAATATGAATTTTCCGGCTACCAAATCCCTGACGACATTCGCGAAGTAAATGACGACGTTTTGCAAAAGGTCCTGAAATGCGAGGTGTCGGGCAAGGGATATCGTATAATTCCCATGGAGTTGCAATTTTATCGTCAAATGGGATTAGCCATGCCAAGGAGGGCTCCTCTGCAGAGACATAGGGACCGCCTAAATCAGCTTTTGCCTCCAAAATCATTTCATCGGATGTGTCAGTGCCAAACTGCCACCCATAACCACGAAAATGGCCGCTGCTCAAGCGCCATAGACACCCCTTACTCTTCTGATAGGCCCGAGATCGTTTATTGCGAAGACTGCTATCTTAAAGAAATTGCCTGATTTGTGCTATAATTGATAAAATATGCCCAGCAGGTCAAAACTTCAAGTAATCAAATACGCTCCGCCCCCGCCCGAGCTTCCGGTTTACGGCTCGGTCGACCCGGCCGATGTTTCATATTTCGGCCGCACCAATTACGTCGCCGCTTTGGAGGAAAAGCGATTCATTTTCGGTATAAAAAGAGCCGACAGGCGCCGTCATATGTATATCATCGGCAAGAGCGGGGTGGGAAAGTCGAAGCTTTTGGAGTTGCTTATCCGCCAGGACATTGCTTACGGCCACGGCTGTTGTTTGGTTGACCCGCACGGTGACGTGATTGAATCAATGCTTGATTTCATTCCCGAAGACCGTATTGATGACGTGGTGATTATCGATCCTTCGGATTCGGAATATCCCGCTTCCTTCAATCCTCTGGCCAACGTTGATCCTGGTTTCAAGCATCAACTGGCCCAGGGCCTGATAGAGGTTTTGGAAAAACAGTTCGGCGCCAACTGGACGCCGCGGCTTGAACACGTTTTTCGTTTTACTTGTCTGGCTTTGCTTGATTACCCTCACGCCACTATGCGGGGGATGATTTCCATGCTTACCGACCGCAATTACCGCCAGCATGTTGTCGAATATATCGAGGATGATATGGTGCGGCGTTTTTGGGCGATTGAGTTCGCTGACTGGTCGGAAAAATTCGACACTGACGCGATCATTCCTCTGGTGAACAAACTGGGACAGTTCCTGTCTGATCCGATGCTGCGCAATATCTTCGGCCAAAAAGAGAACAAAATTGATTTGGCTGATTTGATGAACCGCCAGAAGATTTTGTTCATCAATCTTTCCAAGGGACGGCTGGGAGAGGAAAACGCCAGTTTTTTCGGTTCGATGTTTATTACTAAAATAAAACAGGCGGGTATGGCCCGCGCCTCGATACCCGAAGATCAACGCCTTGATTTTTACTTATACGTTGACGAGTTTCACAATCTGATGACCGACACTTTCGAGAACCTGCTTTCCGAGGCTCGCAAATACGGCATTTGCCTTACAATGGCCCATCAGTATGCCGGCCAGCTTTTGCCTTCGGTGCAGGCGGCTGTTCTGGGCAATGTCGGCTCAATCATCATATTCAGGGTCGGAGGCGAGGATGCCACCAAACTCAAGCCGGAGATGGCCCCTATTTTCGACGTTCAGGACATGACCAAACTTGGTATGCAGGAGTTTTACATCAAAATGACCATCGATGGGGAGATATATGACCCCTTTTCGGCGCAAACCTTGAAAATATTGAAACCGCCCCATGTTTCTTTCCGCGAGCAGATTATCCGCCGCTCCAGAGAAAAATACAACATTCCCGCTGAAGCAGCCAAAAAGCTGATTGCAGAGGAGGAATCAAGCATTTTAAGGTCGTCCCAGGAAAGGGCCGCCATTTCAGGCAAGAAAGGCGGGGGAGATGGCGAGTCCGCTGTCGGGCAGAGTTTCCAGGAAGCCGAACCCATGGTTTAGTTTTTTGGGTTTAGTATAACGAATAAGTCTGGTTCAGCATTTGTGTAAGAGAGAGTTTTTCAACGCGCTGTCTGGCTGCATGAGCCAGATTTTTTTGTTGGGCCGGGTTACCAAGCAATTGTCCAAGGGCGCGGGCCAGGGCGGCTGGGTTTCTCGGCTCAACCAACAGGCCTGACTTGTCATTTTCTATAAGTTCGGGAACGCCCCCCACATAAGTAGCTACTATGGGAAGTCCGGCCGCCATTGCTTCCAAAACAGCGTATGGCAGGCCTTCTTTTATTGAGGGCAAAACGAAAATATCAAAAGCCGCTAAGTATCGGGCCGCCGATGGTATCGTTCCCGTCAAAAAGAAAGTTTGCCTCAAGCCCAACCTGGCTGTTAATTTTTCTAACGCTTTTCTTTCCGGGCCTTCGCCAATGACAACGAAGCCGACTTCCGGCCTTTCCTTAGCGATGATGCGGGCGGCTTTGATCAGGTATGGCAATCCTTTGGTGGCATAGAGATTGGCAAGTGTGCCGATGATTATTTTGTTTTCGTCGCAGAAATTTTTTAGTATGACTTCCCGAGCTTGTTCCTTGGGCAAAAACTGAAGCGATTCGATATCCAGGCCGTTGTGAATTTTGATAAATTTATTTTCAGGAGCGATTTTCTTCCTTACGCCGGCTTTTAAGTCGCGCTCTGATAGAACGATAAAGGCATCTTTCCATTTTGCGGAGATTTTTTCGACCAGAAAATAAACCAGCGGTTTTAAAAACCCCGGCTCCGAAAATACCCAGCCGTGGACCGTGTAAATCACTTTCAGGTTCGCCCTGTTTCTTTTTTTGTAAATTCTCGCGGCCCAGCTGCCCAGGAATCCGGCCATTGAGCTGTTGAGGTGCAGTATATCGGGCTGTTCACGAACCAATAGTCCAATGATTTCCTTGAGGCCTCTTCGGGCGGTAATGGGAGAGGGCATTCTTTTAAGATTGGAAAGTTTTACGATTTCGACGCCCGGAAGGCCTTTTAAACGTTTAAACAATTCGCCGTCTCCTTCGCCCGCGGCCACTATCGCTTGATAATCGGCAGTCGGCAGGTTAGCGGCCAAATCCAGGACGTATTTTTGCGCCCCGCCGTATTCGGAAGAGGTAATCAGATAAAGTATCTTTTTCATAGAATTTACCAGTTTTTGTTTGACCCTTGGCTCATTTGACTTTATAATAACATAAAAGTGGAAAAAAGGAGTTCTGCTCCTTTTGGATTAAAATATATGGCTAAAATTTTAATTACCGGCGGTGCCGGGTTTATCGGCTCCAATTTGGCTGAAAAGCTGGTTGCAGGTGGGCAGGAAGTTTCGGTATTGGATAATCTGGCAACAGGCCGCTTGGACAATATCGAGAAAATCGGAAAACAAATCAAATTCATCAAAGGCGACATTCGCGATGCTGATTCTTTGAGGGAGCATTTCAAGGGGATTGATTATGTTTTCCATCTGGCCGCTTTGCCCGGAGTTTTATTTTCGGTAAAGAATCCCGATCAGTGCGACAAAACAAATATCGGAGGAACTCTTAATGTTTTTCTTGCTGCCCGTGATAGCGGGGTTAAAAGAGTGGTTTTCGCTTCGTCTTCATCGGTTTATGGGGGTGCCTTTGAAATAAACCGCGAAAATCAGCAGCCCCAGCCTTTATCGCCTTACGCTACAAGTAAGATAACCGGTGAATATTATGCGCGGAATTTTTTCGAATTATTCGGCCTGGAAACAGTCTGCCTGCGTTTTTTTAATGTCTTCGGCCCCAGGCAAAACCCGGAATCGGAATACGCGGCGGTAATTCCCTTGTTCGTCAAACTGGCCATCGAGGACAAACAGCCGGTAATTTTCGGCGATGGCAACCAAAGCCGTGATTTTACTTATGTCGACAATGTCGTCGAGGGGATGATTATGGCTATGGAATCTCCCAAAGCCGCGGGCGAGGTTTTTAATCTGGCCTGCGGGGACAGTATTACTGTGAACCGGCTGGTTGAAACAATCGGCAAAATCCTAAATAAAAAAATCACTCCGTCTTATAAAGAGCCCCGGCCGGGCGATATTTATCGCTCCAAAGCTGATATCAGCAAAATCGAAACAACGCTGGGATTCTCTCCTAAAGTTAATTTCGACGATGGTTTGGCTAAAACCATCGCTTTTTTGGAAAAAACATCTGGATAATGCCGATAAAACCGAAAATTGTTATTTTTTGTTCTTCGTTCGCCCCTTATATGAGCGGCGCAGAGTTTTTCATTAAAGAAATAACGGAACGTCTGCAAGATAAATATGATTTCGTTGTTTTGACCTCGCGATTCAAAAAACAGGCGGCCAGAGAGGAGCGGATGCGAGGGTGTTTGGTGAGAAGGCTGGGATTCGGCCTGCCCCTTGGTCTGGATAAATTTTGGTTTATGGTTGCTTCGCCTTTTGTCGCCTTGAGAAGCGAGCCGGCCATTGTGCACGGCGTTATGGAAAGTTATGCGGGCGTTGCCTTGATTATTTTCCGTTGGCTTGCCAGAAAAATTCCGGCTGTCCTTACTTTGCAGTGCGGTGATTTAGACCATCCTAAAAAGCAAAAAAAGATTCCCCGCTGGCTGTGGCGCAAGATTCATACGGCTCCCGATTATATTACTGCCATCAGCGGATTTTTGGCCAAAAGGGCCGAAAGTATGCGGGGTAGCCCGGAAAATGTTTTTATAATTCCCAATGGTTTCGATTTGCGAGAAGTGCCTTCTAAAAAAGAGGCGGTTTCAGGCCGGATTGTTTGCGTGGCGCGGCTGTCATGGGAAAAAGGTATTGAGTATCTGATTGGCGCCTTGCCTGAAATCAGGGAGAAGTTTCCCGGGGCGCGGCTGGTTTTGGTCGGCGACGGGAATGAAAAGGGCAAATTACTGGATTTGGCGAATAAGCTGGGGCTTGATGAAGCGGTTGAATTCAGGGGTTTTATCCCGCACAGCAATGCCATTGAAGAAATCTCCCGAGGAGAGGTTTTCGTTTGCCCTTCGCTGGCCGAGGGTCTGGGCAACGTGTTCCTGGAAGCCCAAGCCTGCCGCACTCCGGCTGTCGGAACCGATGTGGGGGGCATACCTGATATTATCCAAAACGGTTTTAACGGGGTTTTAGTCGCTCCCCGTGACAGCCGGGCGATTGCCCAGGCAGTCGTAAAGATTTTTAGTGACAGGGTTTTTGCCCGAAAGATCGTCGAAAACGCAGTTGTAAGCGTACGAAGGTACGCCTGGCCAGATGTCGTGGGTCTGGTGGACAATCTTTATCGCAAGATTCTGGCTTCGAAATCATTATTATAAAATTATGATGTCAAACCAACCAAAATCCATAAACACTCCCAAACATCAAGCCTTCACCCTCATCGAACTCCTTGTCGTAATAGCCATCATCGGCATCTTAGCCTCCATTGTAATCGTATCCTTTCCCACCGCCACCCAGAAAGCCAGGCTGGCCAAGACTCTCTCCTGGGCCGGAAGCGTGAGCCACTCCCTGGGATCAAGTGCCGTTGGCATCTGGACCTTTGACAACATCTCCGGAACAACCGTCTATGATGACTCGGGCAACGACAACAACGGCACGATCTCGGGAGCCACGGTGGTTGACGGCGTGGTGGACAAGGCCCTCTCCTTTGACGGGGTGAATGATTACGTAGCAGCGACGATGGATCAATTGAAAGATTACACACAGCCAATTACAATAGGCCTTTGGTTGTATGTTCCGTCTTCTTTTTCCTGGACTACCGGAGGTACGGTGGCATCGGTAAGGGCGACATACTATGGTCTGGGCATATTCCGCCAGGCTTCGAATAACGTGCTGGTATTCGCTGTCAGAATAGGTTCGGCTTCCACGTATGGTATTGTAAATTATTCCATCGAGAGAGATACTTGGTATTATCTCACTTTCGTGGGAAACGGCTCGACGTTCGATGCCTATGTTAATGCCGCTAAAATAAACGGAACGCCCCTAAGCTATGGCGTTGCGTCGGGAGCTCAGCTTAATGGCTCTTTTTCTCTGGCGACCAATTACATATATGGAGGGTCCGGGGGATCATACCTTGGAGGCATCATTGACGACGTCCGTGTTTTCAACGAGACTCTTAATCAATCACAAATACGGCAATATTATGCCGATAATGTGAATAATCACCAGCCCCTTGCTGCGGTTATCGGATCAGATCAGGGGAAATAGCTATGAAGATTTTAATCGCCACTCCATTGTTTCCGCCCGATATCGGCGGCCCGGCCACTTATGTTTTCAACTTGGCAAATCGTCTTACGCGAAAGGGAATTGAGGTTTCAGTGTTAACTTACGGCTCTTCACTGCGCCTTTTATGGGAAAAAACCGAGGCGGGCTTTGAAAAAATAGAGATTCCTTCAGGTGACAGCAAGCCCCGGCGTTATTGGAACTTTTACAGCCAGGCGCGCCAGAATAGCCGAGATGCCGATGTTATTTACGTTCATGATTTATGGTCCGCGGGTTTACCCGTCAAATGGGCCAATGCTTTTTCAAAAAAACCGTTAGTGGCGCGGCTAGGCGGTGACTCGTTGTGGGAGATGGCTTTGGAGGCCGGCAAGACCGAGCGGACCCTGCCTGATTTTTATCAGGCCCAAGACAACAATTATTTTTACACCCGCCAGATGTTGCAGGATTCGGTTTTGAAAGCGTGCGATAAGGTTATTTTCTCCAGCAATTTTTTAAAAGATATTTTTTTGCGATACCGGCCGGTTTGGGAAAGCAGATCATTGATTATTGAAAATCCCAGCTGGTTGCCGCCGCTGCCGGTTGCCTCAGCCAGCGATAGCCAGGACAATGGCGTTAAAACATTATTGTTTGCCGGCCGTTTGGTTAAGTGCAAGAATCTGGAGAGGCTTGTCAAAGTTTTTGCCGCTCTCGTAAAAATCGATTCTTCCCTGCGTTTGAAAATTGTCGGTGGCGGCCCGCAAATGGAACGGTTGATGGCTCTGGGTGCTTACTATAATTTGGATGCCAAGATACAATTTACCGGTGTCTTAAACCAGGCAGCTTTAATGAATGAAATATCCCGGGCTTATCTTTGCCTTTTGTTGTCTTTGGGCGAGGTGAGCCCTAATTTTGCTTTGGAATGCCTTAACTTGAAAAAGCCGCTGGTTCTTACCAGCCAAAACGGTCTTCCCGAAAATATAAAGAACAGGCTGGTTCTGGTAAACCCGGCCAGCGAGGACGAAATGTCCCGGGCCATAGCAAGCCTGCTGGACAGCGGAAAATATCGGGCGTATTGTGAAACCATCGCCGGCCTGGAGCTCACCAGAACGTGGGACGACGTGGCAGATGAGCATATAAAATTATTTGAAAGTAGCTTAGCCGCTTTCAGCAGAAAGTAGCCAAGCTACTTTCATCCCCTTTATGAAAAAAAATAAATATCTCTGGCAGGTTTTCCGCTGGTTCGTGCTGGATAATTTGCTGCACGGCGAAATCAAAAAAGTCGGGCATCTGTTTTTTATTATGATGCAGCATTATCTGGCTCGCTTGCCCTACGCGGCTATCATTGAAACCGGTAATACCTGTAATTTTCAGTGCGCCACCTGCCCGACACCCCATAAACTGATTCATTCCAGGAGGCCGCCGATGATGATGGGTCTGGCTGAATTCAAAAAAATCATCGACCATA
>JAQUKS010000028.1 GCA_028718965.1 Minisyncoccota bacterium | reverse complement strand
TCAAGGCTCACTGAATGGCTGATCGAATACAATTTTGTCCGGCCCCATCAGGCCCTTGGTTATTCGACGCCGATCCGATTCACCGAGAAAACATTAAAAGTGTTACCCATGTGGTCTTCTAGTGCAAACACTTGACATAATGATTTTTGTTTGATAAATTCAAACCAATATGAAAAGTCAGATTAACCCAACCAACTATTTTTATTTTTGGTTTACCCTCTCCGGGAAAGAGGTTAGTTTGACTTGTTTATCGTAATATCATCTCCTGAATAGAAAATAGACAATTCAAACGAGCCCCTTTCCGTGGGGTTTTTTTGTTGTTTTAAAATTTTTATTTATAAGGAGGTGGAAAAATGAATAGAGATATTTTGATCGACCCGGAAATGCTGAAAAGCATTTCCGAGGTCGTCAGAATTCTGGACGATCTCGGATTGGACGGCTGGCTTATGCCCCAAAGCCGTCCGGAATTTACGATGAGAGTGTTCAGCCTCAATGGCCAAGAGCCGGAGTTAATAAAAAGGCTCAAGGCCGTTAGGGGAGTAATAAAAATACTCCCATCGTAAAAAAGGAATTTGCTCGGTAGTGTTATTATCGGGCAAATTCCCATCCGCATTTTTTTATTTTAAAAAGTAAAAAGATGCGGGTGAAGCTGTCCTGTCTATGAAAATATACAAAATGCTTCATCTCTGTTATAATCCATGAATCACGCTATGAAAAATCAGGAAAGCAAATCTATTTACGAAAATACCCGGGCCGCTGACTGGGATATGAGCGGATACAAAAAAGTTTTTGGTTTCGAAGAAAACGACCTGCGGGGAAAAAAGATTTTGGATATCGGCGGGGGCAAAGCAGCTTTTCAGGAGGAGGCGCTTAAATCGGGCATAGATGTCGTAAGCATTGATCCGCTTTATGGCGATTCAATCAAATTCGATGGATCACAAAAAGCGCTAAAAGCGGCCGCTGTCAACGAAGCCTTGCCGTTTCAGAGAGATACTTTTGACCTTGTTTTGGCAAACTGCTCTTCTTTTTACTATATATACCAGCATTATCTTTTCAAGCAAGGGCTTGAAGAAGCAATATCAAAAGGCCTTTTAATGTTAAACCAAATCACAAATGTTTTGAGAGATAAAGGCGAGGCCATGCTGTCATTTTCAAGCGAATATCTGCCGGTTTTTGAGCGTATTTTGGAAGAATTCAAAAAAAATAATTCCGGGACAGAGGCAAAAATCATTGAAAGCGCTGGCGATACAAGCTTGTCTATATTTTTTATCAAAAAACAATAAACCGACAAGACGCGATCATGCGAAAAATCTTGACGATAAATTCAATAGCAGTCTGGTGGCTCCTTTCTAGAGAAAGGGGCTGGTTTGAGTTGTCTAAAGCGCGAAAATAAAAATAGTTTTTAAAAATTTGATCTTAGAAAATTCCAACAAGCCCCTTTCCCGGGCTTGTTGTTTCTTTACAACCGAATAATTGACAAAATTTTTGGGAAGGAGTGGTCAAAGTGGGCGAAGAAGAAAAAAGTATAGAGGAGAAGATTTGCTCTGTTTGCAACAAAAAGAAGGCGGTTCTCTATTTTGATGGCAAAGGCAGGGAAAGATATAATTTTTCGTTCCATATCATAAACGGCGAGCAAGAAACCGTTTGCATGGACTGCAAAATGAAACTGCTGCAGAATAAGCGACCGTGCGGTTTTTAAGGATACGATTAACTGTTATAATACCGAAAAAGGAGAGGCGTAATGAATATTTTTGGTTTAGAATTACCGAAAGACATAGATCGCCTGCCGCCGAAGATTTGGCGGGCAGTCATGCTGTGGATTTATGGTCTGCCCGTCACTCAATATGTGGTAAAAGACATGGGCGTGACGCCAGACCATGAGATCACTTATATCATTTTGGATAGATTGCGCAAAAGCTCTGCCGGGATAATCGTCCGCACGATCGCCATGGAAGATAAAAAGCGCTCGCCTTATTTCTGGATTAAAGAGGCGAGTGATGTCAGGAGCGTTGTCGCGAGTGTCTTCCGGGAGAAACAGCCATATCTGATGGCATTTGCTCCAAGGGCCACGCCCAAAAAGGCAAACGGCTATATTGTGGGAAGATATATTCTGGAGCCGAATGGCGCTCGCACCTTGGAGTTTGTGGCCGGCGCCATTGAGCCCAGAAAATTGGAAAAAATTTCTGCGACAAGCGCCGAATACGGGCTTGTTAGAAAGGACGTAGGGCATGTCTTTAATGTCATTAAAGACACCGCTGACAACTACCCATGCGCGGCCGTTATCGGCGAACTTTTGCGGCACGAAGAAAATTTGATCCTTCTCAAAGAAAAGGTCCTGAAAGAGAAGGCGAGCTATTGTTGTCTGTGCGCGGAGTTCACTTATTGGGGAGGATATAACAATTTGGAGTTTCATGATTTTGACTTTAGAAATGATTCTCTCCGATAAATAATGAGAGAGGGGAGTGGTCTGATAAAAACAACCCGCCGCTCCCTTTTCTTTCCTTAACAAATAATATGCAAGAGGTAATTCCATTGAACTTAATTCATAAGCATAAAAATCGTCGAATAAAAAGAACCAGGCAAAGCATAGTGGCCTCGGGAATCTTGATGATCGATTCAAAAGCGCTGCTCTTGAAGCGTGGTCCGAACAATTTTCCGGCGCCAGCCACATGGATATTGCCGGCTGGCCACGTAGAGCCGTTAGAAACTCCGGAGAAAGCGGTGGTCAGAGAATTCAAAGAAGAAACAAATATTGATGTTATGATAAGAAAATTAATAAAAATCGAAAATTATTTTTATGATTCGGGAGAGGTCCGTAATCATTTGATTGAATTTATTTATCATGTCATTCCATTAAAAAAGGATTTTATGATCAAATTGGATAAAGACCATGTCGAATATGATTTCGCGCCAGTAAAGAATTTAAGCCGATATGCTTCTTTGGTCGCGCCTCGTAAAAAAGCCATAAGAGAAGCTTATAAAAATTTATGAAAACATTGGGGAAATTCGGAAAATACGGCGGGATGTTCGTTCCCGAAACATTGATGCGGGCTTTGGGCGAGCTGGAAGAGGCTTATTCGCGTTTTAAAAATGATGAAACCGCCCAGGTCGAGTTCCAGCGGCTGTTGAGAGATTACGCGGGCCGGCCGACGCTTCTTTATCATGCCAAGAATCTGTCGGACAAGCTGGGGTGCAAGGTCTATTTGAAGCGCGAGGATATGCTGCATGGCGGGGCGCACAAAACAAACAATGGCTTGGGCCAGGGGCTTTTGGCCAAGTATATGGGCAAAAAGCGCATTATCGCTGAAACAGGCGCTGGCCAGCACGGGTTCGCCGCCGCGATGATCGGTGCTTTTTTGGGTATTCCCACCGAGGTCTATATGGGCGTTGAAGACATCGAAAGGCAGCGTATGAACGTTCTGCGAATGAAGGTTTGCGGGGCCAAGATTCTTCCCGTTCAAGTGAGGCCGGGCGTGGGCACCTTGAAGGATGCCGTTAACGAAGCTCTGCGTGACTGGGTTGCTAATGTGCACGACACCTATTATCTGATAGGTTCGGTGGTGGGCCCTCATCCCTACCCGACCATTGTTCGGGATTTCCAAAAAATGATCGGCCGGGAGATAAAACAGCAGATTTTCAACGCGGAAAAAAGACTGCCCAAAGCGATCATCGCCTGCGTTGGCGGGGGCAGTAACGCCATCGGCGCTTTTTATCATTTCGTTAAGAACAAGGAGGTGGAGCTGATCGGGGTTGAGGCTGCCGGCTTGGGCTTGGATAGCGGCAAACACGGCGCCTCGATCGCCAGAGGGGGAGATGGCATTTTGCACGGCTCTTTGTCCAAAGTGCTCCAAGACAAAGACGGCCAAATTCAGGAGGCCTACAGCGTTTCCGCGGGCCTGGATTATCCCGGGGTCGGCCCGGAGCACAGTTATTTGTCGGAGATCAAAAGAGTAAGATACGAATCGATCACCGATGAGGAGGCCCTGGAGGCTTTTGAACTGCTTTCCAGAACCGAAGGCATCATTCCCGCTTTGGAATCATCGCACGCCATCGCTTATCTGGTGAAATACGCCAAAGATTGCGCCAAAGACGACATTGTCGTTGTCAATTTGTCAGGAAGAGGAGACAAGGATATGGAGCAATTCTATAAACATTATAAAGAAAAAATATGAATCGCTTGAACAACGTATTGCGAAAGAACAAAGAGGCCGGCCGGGGAATCTTTATGGCCGGCATGGTGCCGGGATTTCCGGATTTGGAAACAAGCTTTGAGATAGCCAAAACCATCATTGAGGCCGGAGCCGATATTTTGGAGCTCTCGTCGTCCTTTTCCGATCCGGTGGCTGACGGCCCGACCTTGCAGCAGGCCCACAATCATGTCTTGGGGCAGGGGATAAGCAAAGAGCAGATATTCAGGCTTTATGAAAGAATCCGGTCGGCCTTTCCGGACATTCCCATGTTCGTGATTGAATACGCCAACTGCGTTCATCGGCCCGGCATAGACAGCTATTATCGGCGATTGGCGCAGGGCGGCGTGGACAGCCTGCTCATACCGGACTTGTCGCTTGAGGAAGCGCCGCCTTTTTTGAGATCAGCTCTGGCTCATAAGATAAAGCAGGTATTTATCGCGGCTCCGACCACGCCTGACGAGAGAATAATGAAGTTGAGCAGGGCGAGCTCCGGCTTTTTGTATCTGGTGACCATAACCGGCGTGACCGGGCAAAGAGACCGGTTTTCGCGGGAAACATCGGACTTCATCAAAAGAGTGAAAACGATCGTCGGCCTTCCGGTGATCGCGGGTTTTGGCATTGCCAGCCCGGAGCACGTCAAGCAAGCCCTTTCATCCGGGGCTTGCGGAGCGGTGAGTTGTTCTTCGATCGTTAATTTGATTCGGGAGAACGGCAATGACAAAAACTCCATGGCCGAACTTTTGAGCGGCTATATCAAAGACATGAAAGCGGCCACGAATGGTTTTTCCACAGCCAGGGCTTGATTTTTTTGAAGAAGTGAGGTAGCATGATAAAAATATGCTTTTGACCAATCGCCAAATTTGCGCTTTCACTACCAAGTCCTCAAAGAGGAAGGAGGTTGGCTTGAGCTTTTTAATGAAGAAATAGGAACAAAAACTGAATTAGAAAGCTAAAGTCAATCTCCTTCCGGAAACGGAAGGAGATTTTGTTTTGCTCTTTAGAAAATAAAAATCCATATTGTTCTTGTTCGGCACCCGAGAGTTTTTAATTCCGAAAATTTATTAAAAGCCCTCGGGTGTCGAACAGCTTTTTTATCCATTATTTAAGGAGGTGAGTAGGATGGCGAAGAGAAAAAGTGGGGGTAAGAAGAAAAAGTTCTTTACCACCACCTCTACCATCACCGCTGAGGTCATTCATGGCCTCCCTTTGGACAAGGCCATTAAGTGCCTTGCTAGCGGTGAGTTTACAAGAATGGACCGGGACCAGAGTAGCGGAAGCTACTCGGTCAGTAGGTAAAAGCTGGGATGTTTTGGAGCTTTGTTTTTCAAGACATCCCGCTCTATATTTCTTTATTTCTTAGGAAACAGGGAGATACGGGGCGCAGATTGACAAAAAAATAAAGACGATTATCATTAGAACCAATATGCGAAACATCCCGGCAACGAGCATTATCATTACCATTATTATCAGGCCCTTGGGGCTGGGAGGTTTTGCTTTTTAGCGTAAGATTTTAGGCAGACAAAAAAACCTTTCCAGTCCGGAAGGGTTTTTTTGTTAGCTTAAAATTTTTTGAGCTGTATTTTAAAAATTTATTGGGCAAGGAGGTGATATCCATGAAATGCCCGGAAAAGGATTGCAATGGTAAGCTCGTCATCGAGCTTACCATTGCCAAGTCTTTTCGCTGCGCTTGTGATAAGTGCGGCAAAAGATTTGAGGCCAAGGTGCAGACTTATGGCGAAGAGCCAAAAGTCATAAGGCCTTGGCCCTATTAAAACAAAAAAGGGGAATAATAACCCCCTTTTTATTTTGTGGGAATATTTTCTTTGTGGCTCCAACGGGAGTCGAACCCGTCGTCCCGACGAGCCGGGACTCCTTAAAACCCCTCGGTTTTAATATTTCCGTCACGGGAGGGAATGCTTCCCTCCCGACCCCTCCCTTGGGTTCGCCTCCCTCGGTATTATTCGGGCGTATCCGGAAATATGGGATTGTGAATGTTTCAGAGATTTCAGTTGTGGCTCCAACGGGAGTCGAACCCGTCTTTCCGCTGTGAGAGAGCGGTGTCCTAGCCAATAGACGATGGAGCCGGATATTGAATTTAAGTTATTCCACTTTAGCAAAAACGGCTATTTGCTTCAAGAGTTGCTATTTGATACAATATAAACAATTAAAGATAAAAATATGCCAGAAGAATCACAGATGTCTCCGGCCGAAGAGCCGCAGGAGCAGGTCAATTATCGGGAAAAGTCTTCGGATATGTCCCAGGAAGCCCCTTTGGCCGAAAAAGGGGAGAGGGCGGAAACGCGCGAAGCGGAAAAATCTTTTGAGAGGGCTTTTGAGCAAACGCCTCCTCCGGCCGCTCCCGCCAAAGACGACGATAAAGTCAAGGTTCTAAAAGAAGCCGAAAAGCTGCGCGACGTAAAATTCGAAGGCCGCAAGATTGAACACTTGCTCAATCTTGCGCAGACCAAGGGCGTTGATTTCGCCATAGAGGTGGCCAAAAAAACCGACGACGCTTGTTTGTTGGATTTGCTTCACGACAAACTGGTGGAACAAAAAATGAAGCCGTAGTTAACGCGCCAAGATTTCCTTTAACGCGTATCGCGCAAGGCCTTGCGCGCCAGTGAATTATGTGGCTTATCATTTCAATTATCGCGATTTTCGTATTCGCTGTCTGGGGCATAGCGGAGATGATTTTGGCTAAAAGGAAAAAAATCAACCGCTTGAGCCAGAGCCTGGCGATGTCTTTGTTTCTGGTGCGCATGCCCAAATACGATAAAAAAGAGCAGGACCAAAAGCAGGATTTCAAGGCATTGATCGAGCAGATGGAGCAGGTTTATTCGTATTTCCTTTATCTTAAAACGCCCAGCTTCAAAGAAAAACGCTGGGGCGGTTACGTTTTGCCGCGCGTGGTTTTTGAAATCGCCTCCAAAGTGGGCGAGGCCGACATTGCTTTTTATGTTGCCGTGCCCGATTATATGGAAGGCAGCGTTGAAAAAGGTATCCAGGGAGTTTTCCCCCAGGCCTTTGTGGAAAAAGTACCCCAAGACTACACGGTATTCGAGCCCCAGGCCATGGTGGCGGGCCGCAAAGTTTTTCTTAAAGACAGATTATATTTTCCAGTTAAAACGTATAAAAACCTGGAAAGAGACCCGCTTTCTTCCATCACTAACGGTTTGAGCAAGATTAAGCCCGAAGAGGGCGCGGCTGTTCAGATTGTTTTAAAACCGTCGCGCCTTGACATCAAAAAGAAGGAGGAGAGCATCTTATCCAATGTGATAGAAAAGGGCTGGGGCGTAAGGACAGCCATGGCCCAGGCAAACCGCCACTGGGCAGTAGCCTGGATTTTTAGCATACTGGAAGCCTTTTTTTCAGGCGGGCCTAAAAAACAGCAGGAGGAGCAAGAGAGGCAAACCAGAGAAATACAAAAAGAAAGAACCGCCAATGACACGATGATTCAGGCCGTTAAGGCCAAGGCCCAAAAGCAGATTTTCGATGTAAATATCCGCCTGGTGGGTGTGGCTGGCGAAGCGGGCCGGGCCGAGGAAATCGCCGACCATCTGGCCGGAGCTTTCGCCCAATTCAGTTCTACTTTGAATAGTTTTCATCCGGTAAGGGTGAAAAAGAAATGGTTGAAAAAGTTTGTTTATGATTTCAGTTTCCGTAACTACAATCCGAAAGAAAAAATCGTTTTGAATCTTGAGGAATTGTCGGGCATTTATCATTTCCCGTTGGCTCCCCTGGAAACTCCGAATATCAAATGGGCCAAAAGCAAAGAGTCGACCCCACCCACTGATCTGCCGTCCGACCAGGCTCTTGGCCTGAATTTAATCGGCAAGTCGCTTTACCGTGGCGAGGAGCGGCCGGTATACTTTACCTCGCGCGACGACCGCCGGCGCCATTTCTACATCGTCGGGCAGACCGGTGTTGGTAAAAGCAATTTGTTGCGGGAAATGATTCGCCAGGACATCGAGAAAGGCGAAGGCGTGGCTGTAATCGACCCAAACGGCGATTTGATAGAAGATACTTTGGCCAATATTCCCAAGGAAAGGGCTGACGACGTGGTTTTGTTCGAGCCGTTCGATATGTCCCGGCCCTGCGGTTTGAATATGCTCGAGTGGAAAAGCCCGGAGCAGAAAGATTTCGCCATTTCGGAAATGATTATGATTTTCACTAAGCTTTTCCCGCCCGAGATTATCGGCCCGATGTTCGAGCACTATATGAGAAACGCCATGCTTGCTTTGATGGCTGACAAAAGCAGCCCGGGCACTTTAGTGGACATACCGCGCATTTTCACCGACAAGGCTTTTATGGAAAGCAAAGTAGCTCATGTAAGCGACCCGCTGGTGCAGGTATTTTGGCAGCAGGAATGGGCCCAGACCACTGGCCAGACAAGGTCTGATATGCTGGGGTATGTGGTTTCCAAGGTTGGCCGTTTCGTGGAAAACGAAATGATGCGCAATATCATCGGCCAGCAGCGAAGCACTTTCGACCTTGAAGACATAATGAACAATAAAAAAATATTTTTGGCCAATCTTTCCAAAGGTTTGACCGGCGAAATGAACGCTTCCTTGCTGGGTCTGATTCTAGTTTCCAAGATGCAGATTGCCGCTTTCAGAAGGGGAGCGATACCCCAGGAAGAAAGAAAGGATTTTTATCTGTATATCGACGAGTTCCAGAATTTCACCACCGATAGCATCGCCATTATCCTGTCCGAAGCGCGCAAATACCGGCTGAATCTGATCCTGGCGCATCAGTTTATGCCCCAGCTTACCGAGCAAATCAGGAACGCGGTTATCGGCAACGTGGGCAGTATCGCCTGTTTCAGAATCGGCGCTTTGGACGCGGAATTTTTGGAAAAACAATTCGAGCCGGAATTTTCAAGATTCGACCTTTTAAATATCGATAATTTCCAGTTTGTCGTGAAGATGATGATAAACAACAAGATTTCCTCGCCTTTCAAGGTAGCCACGATGAGGGCCAAGGAAGGTAATTTGTCGATTGTGCCGCTGATTAAGCAGCTCTCCAAACTAAAATATGGCCGCAGCCGCGAGGCGGTGGAAAAGGATATCGCCGAAAGAACTAAATTGACTTTTGACTAATATGGCGGCCTACAGAAAGCAGAAAATGAAAATTGCGTTCGCCGGCGACGACTGGTCGTATAGTTTCGATGAACTGAAAGAAAAGGAAGGGGGCTTGAGGGAAAGGCTGCTCGAAGCCTACCGGCAGATTAATATGTTGAGACAAGGCGGAGAACTGGACAAGCCGGCAGAGGCCGCGGCCCTGGAACACGCCAGAAAAGCGATAAACGATTATAAGAAGGCCCTTGAAGAAGTCGAGGAGCTGATCAGGCAAAGAAAAGCAGGCACGGCTTAAACTCGCGGCGTTCAATCAATGAGTTCAAATATGTCGGATGTATTTTTTGTTTTGATTATTTTTTCTATTGTGGTCGCTGGCGTAATCGCGGCGGTTTTTTATATGAAAAGAGAAGCCGGGCGCCTGCGGCAGGGAGGCCCCAACGACGGTTCTCTGGGGCTGATAAAGCAGGATTTGGAGGTAATCAGGGCGGAAATCAAAAAATCGCGGGAAAGCAACGTTGATTTTTTGCAAAACCAGATGCGCCAAAGCGGCAAGCTGATAAAAGACATCACCAGCCAGCTGGAAGGCGTCAAATCCGGGCAGCAGGATATTCTGGCTTTAAAGGGCGACCTGGGAAAACTCAATGATGTTTTGGCCAATCCGAAGCAAAGAGGCATTTTGGGGGAATATTTTTTGGAAACATTATTGAAAAATATCTTTCCGCCGGGCCAATATGAAATGCAGCATCGCTTCGCCAACGGCGAAACAGTCGACGCGGTGGTTTTCGTAAAAGACAAGATGATTCCCATTGACGCGAAATTCTCGCTGGAGAACTATAACCGCATCCTGGAAGAGAAGAATCCGGCCGAACGGGAGCGGCTTGAAAAAGATTTCAAAGCCGACCTGAAGACAAGAATCGAAGAAACGTCGAAATACATCAGGCCGGCCGAAGGAACGATGGATTTCGCGTTTATGTTCGTGCCGTCCGAAGGCATTTATTATGATCTGCTTATAAACCAGGTTGGCGGAGTCAAAGTGAACACCTCTGACTTGATTGAATTCGCTTTCAGGGAAAAACACGTTATGATTGTTTCGCCGACTTCTTTTTACGCTTATTTGCAAACCGTTATGCAGGGGTTAAGAGCACTTCAAATCGAAGAATCAGCCAAGGAAATCAAGAAAAATGTCGAAGCTCTGGGCAAGCATTACGCCGCCTTCGACAGCTATATGCAGAAATTAGGCAATAATTTGAGCACAGTGGTGAATTGCTATAACACTGCTCACAAAGAGCTCGGAAAAATTGACAAGGATGTAGTGAAGATAACCGAAGGCGAGAGGAGCGTGGAGCCGTTGCAGATTGACAAACCCAACATTTTGGAGTAATTTTAATTATATTATTTATAGTTTTAAATTTATGGAATTAGCGGTAATTAAGACCGGCGGCAAGCAGTATCTTGTCGAGCAGGGCAAAAAAATAAAAATAGAAAAGCTGGAAGCCCAAGAAGGCAAAGAAGTATCCTTTGACGAAGTTTTGCTGTCGATGAAAAAGGATAAGCTTGAAATCGGTTCTCCTCTGGTGGCTGGCGCCAAAGTGGCAGGCAAAGTCTTAAAACAGGGCCGGGCCGAGAAAGTGGTGGTTTTCAAATACAAACCCAAGAAACGCTATAAGGTGAAAAAGGGCCATCGTCAGCATTTCACCGAAGTGGAGATAACCAAATTATAAAATAAAAACAGGGGTTCGGCCCCTGTTTTGTTTTGCGCGGGAGCAGGCGATAGCCGCCTATTTTCTGCCTTCAAGGGCGGAGGTGATGGTTTCCTCGTCAGCGTACTCGATTTCGCCACCCACGGGCAGGCCCTGGCCCAGTCTGGTGATCTTTATTCCGGTATCCAGATTGCGCTGGATTTTTAAGGCCAGCTGGCGGCCTTCCGGGGTCGGGTCAAGGGCCAGGATAATTTCTTTTATTTGGTCTTTCCTGACGCGGCCGAATAATTTTTTGAATTGCTGCTCTTCGTTATTCGTTTCCCAGATAAAATAAAGTCCCTTGAAGCGGCCGGTCTTTTCAATGGCCTCCAGGTCAAGCTCTTTTTCCACTACGCAGATTACGGTTTTATCGCGCCGGGTATCCGAACAAATAGCGCACAGGCCGCTGGTTTGCTCGTCAGATTCATAGGATTTGTTGCATAAATTGCAGAGCCTGATTTTACTTTTTAAATTTTCGATGGCTTCTATCAGGCTATTTATTTCGTTTTGGTCGCTCTTGATTAAATAGAAAGCAAACCGTCGGGCGGTTCTTGGCCCGACAGTGGGAAATTTAGCGAAAAAGTCGGCTAATTTTTGAACGGTAGGGGATAACATGGATTTTCAAACCGTTGTGTTCTAAATGCAATCGTGCGAAAATACATGATTTTAGTCGCTGTATTTTTTATCGATATCGCGGAAAACCATCCGCGCTTCGTCGAAATA
>JAQUKS010000027.1 GCA_028718965.1 Minisyncoccota bacterium | reverse complement strand
AGCGGTTTACAACCCTAAGATCTTCTTCCCGCACGCGGCGTCGCTCGGTCAGGCTTTCGCCCATTGCCGAAGATTCTCGACTGCAGCCACCCGTAGGTGTATAGCCCGTGTCGCAGTGCTATCGTTGAGGGTCGCGCTCTCACGCCCCCTACCCGTCATAGCCTTGGTAGGCCGTTACCCCACCAACAAGCTGATAGGCCGCGGGCCTATCCATAAGCGGATTGCTCCTTTACCCTAAAGCTTGCGCCAAAGGGACTATCTCGAATTAGTTCCGCTTTCGCGGAATTATGCGAGACTTATGGGTTAGTTCCCACGTGTTACTAACTCGTTCGCCGCTGGCTGTATTGCTACAACCCGCACGACTTGCATGCCTTATCCACGCCGCCAACGTTCATCCTGAGCTAGGATCAAACTCTCAAATGAAAAAACGGTCGCCTATGTAGGCGAAACAACTTATAAAAACCAATGTTTTCGACAAGCTCAAGATTCACGAATTTCAGTCTTGAGCAATGCCGAAAGATAATAAAAAATCATTCGATTGGAATGAACCAATTCATTTTCAATTCTACTTACAAAAACAGCAATGTCAAGGGGTGAATATCGCGCTGATGTAGCCGGTGGTATCCTGGGGATTTTTATTAAACTCAAAAGAGTTGGCGCGCTGCAAAATCAAGGCGTCGGGCGTTTGCCATTGCCCGGCCAGTTGCATGGCCAATTTTAAGGCCATGGGCGAATCGACGCGCTCCAAACCGAAAAGCGGCCACTCCCCTCTTTCAATCATCCGCTGGCTGGTTTCGTCTATGAGCCGCGCCTCATCGTAAGTATGATGATGGGAGAAATCAACGCTGGCAATAACAGTAACGTCGTTTTCAAGAGATGCCAAAAATTCCAATAGACCGCTTATATCGCTCTCCCTTGTCGCCGAAGAAAACAAAACCGGCACGATTTCAGCCTGCGGAAAAAAATATTTTATGAAAATCGTTTGAACGCCGATGGCATGTTCATCATCAAAGCACTGTTCATTGACAATCGCTCCATGGCTTTCCATTTTTGAAACAAAATCTTCGTTGACGGCCAGCCCGCCGAACGGGGTTGTATAGTTCCTTTTCGTCAAAGAAATCAAAGAGCGGCACCTTTCCCTATGGTCGGGGCCCAATATGATAAAAGTGCCGCGGGGCCCGCCCGACGATGCTAACTCGCGGTAAAAATCAGCAATCAGGGGCAGGGCTGTGGGCAGATGATGGGAAACAATGCCAACCCGCGCCCCTTGTATCGCAACGGCCGTATTTTTACGGCTAAGCTCATTGGCGATAATTGTTTTATATTCAAAAAAACCGGAGTCGCGGTTTTGAGTTTCCTGATTGCCAAAAGACCGCTCTCCGATGGAAAGGCGCAGGCAATCTTTGACAACGATAAAAACCGCGAAGAGAACCGGCAAAAGAGCGAAAACAGCAATCACGCGAAAAAACTTTCTCATTTGTCCTATTTGATATCAATAATCTTACTGGCCGAAACATTCAAAAAGTCCGGGTCTTTGAGCGACTGCATCAAAGCCGGTTCGGCTGTGTAGCGGCCGCGTCCGGATACCCGGGCATAGTATTTAATGTAGTCGATGAAACAGCCGTTGCGCTTAAAACTATCTTTATCAACAGTGAAATAGATTGCGTTATTGATAACCGGCCAGGGGTAATTTGCATAGTCGCATCTTCCCGTGCCCCAAAGGCCGGCTTCATACGGCCTGGTAATCAGCTTCAGGCCGGCGGGCAAATAATCGATTATCTGATAAGCGCCGTCAATCGCGCTGCCGGAAAATTTAGGGTAAAGCCTTACCTCTATGACATCGCCATCGCTAAAGGTATTGACGGGCCGGCTCGCATCTTTTTTATTCGAATAAACCCTTGTAAGGGAAATTTCGTCATGCTTGACCAGGCTTTCGGCCGAGGATGGCTTTTCAAAAAATACCACCAGATCAATCTCCCCTTTTATGCCGCCGAAACGCAAACTGCCAAGCTCGTCCGGCATCAAATCAAGCTCATAAAATTTTTCTTTGGCCAAATCAACGTTTATCTTTCTTTGTTCGGTGCTCAAAAAAAATTCCAAAGGCTGGGCTTTTATATTGCCCCCGATCCTGCTTAATTCCGATTTGATGAAAAGCATTTCCTCGAATGATTTCAAATCGTTCTCCGGATAATGGCCCGCTCCATACTGCCACAGCATCCTGCTGTCAGCGGTGATGTTCAGATAAGAAGCCAACACCGCGATCATACCCGTAGTCTTTACCTGTTTCGTTTTGTCAGGCTCCTGGGCAAGCCAGGCTTCTTCCCCCTGAAACCTTAGCTGCTGGCGTAAAAACGAATAATAAATGTCTCTTGCTCCTTCCTTATCGCCGCTTTTTGCCAGAGCCAGCGCCAAATAAAGCCTGTCTTCAAAGCTCAAGCTACCATTGTTTTTCAATAGGTTTATTTTATTCAAAGTCGTTTCCCCTAAAGATGAAAGGCCGTAAAGCGCCTGGCTGATACGGTGCAAATCAGCTTTTTTGTCGTTCAAGGCATCCTTGAAATAAGCTGCCAGTTTTTCTTTATACACGAAGCCTGAAAGCAAGTCCGCGGTCTTGGCTGATGCGGCCAAATCGCTTTCGCCATAAGTGAGCAAAGCTAAACCGCCGTCTTCTTTGTAATAATTGTCCAAATCCGGAGAAACATCGGAAAACGCTTCGCCAAAATGCTCGTTCAGCAGTTTTTGGGCAACAAAGCCGGCCGCCTGCTGATCCAGCCGGACCCCGCCATCCAGGCCATAGTTCCTCAAGGCATCATAAAATTTTCCCGCTCCCGCCTCAACGAAACGCAGGTTGGTATGACCGGCCGGATTGCCGCTTATGTCACGCAAATTTTCAGACAAAACATAGTGATTGACCTCCATTTTTCCGAAATAACTGTCAACCACTTTTATCTTCCTGGCCAGCGAATCGCTCAAAGCGCCCTGGCTGGCTGAAACGATAATTTGATGTTCGCCAACGGGCAAAGCCGGCAATTGCGCTTCGGCCTGGCCGTTGCTTGAGGTTGTCTTTATGTCTATGCCCAGAGATTCGCATTTCGTTTCAAAAGAAACCGGCTCGGATTTTTGATAGCCGTCGCCAAAAAACCGCGCCCTCAAAACAGGCTGGTCGTCTTTCAGATAATACTCATTCAAAGCGGCATCGACGAAAAACGGCAATGAAACCGGCAAGAGCTTGTCCCCTTGCCCGGCCATCAACTCACTCGCGGCAAAAGCCAGAACCGTAGTCCGCCAGGAGGTAAGGTTGTCGGGCAGTTTGAAATTTAGCCTGGCCTCTCCGTTAGAATCGGTTTCGAGCGACTTGAATAAAACAACGTCTGAAAATTCGCTTCTGGTGCCACCACCCTTTTCTTCGTTATGGACAAATACTCCTCCGGCAAAATAAGTGTGATATTCTCCGACGATAATATTGTAAACCAAAGTCCTTTCCTTGACGCTTTTTACGCCAAAAACTTTTTCCACATTGCCCTGATAATTCAGAAGGGCATCCCCGACTTTGACTCTTGCGGCTTCCTGCCATTTGCCATTGACAAAAATTCTATGTTCGGGCGTAATTTTGAGAAAATCGTTGATAATAAGATATTGGTCGACACTATGGCGCGAAATTCCCTGTACAACAGCCTTAGCCAGCGCGAAGCCGTTCGTGGAAGCCAGGGTCAAAATTTCATCGCCAACCATGATTTTTTCAATTGGCTTGGTGGATCCGTCATACATTAAAATACCGGTGCCGGCCGCGAAACAGCCGCCCATTTCAGCCCCGCTCGCGGACGTATTGTCGTAATTTGAAATACCGCTCACTGGCGTAACGCTTATCTCGCTGAACAAATCTCCCAAGATATCCGCTTCGGCCTGATAAGATAGAACGTGGAACAGCGCCTCGTCAACCACCGCGACATTCAGAGCGGCTTTAACAGATTTCTTGTTTTTATCACGTATTTTAAGCTCGATGTTCGCGGTGTCCCGAGGCTGATATTTTTCTTTGTCGGCTGTTATGGCGATGTCCAAGGCCTGGCTTTCGGCTTTTACGACAGCTGTCGCGTCCGGACTTTCCACAAATCCCGCGCTTCCCAAAACAACAGCCCTGTACCTTACCGAAGGCAGATAGTCAAAAGAAAAATTTTCAGTCAAGCGGCCATTGTCGGTCAAAACAACTTTGTCGATATTGTTCTGATAGCGGTACAACAAAACCGGCGAATAGGCTGTCGGCTCTTTTCCCGAAAGGTTGGCAGCGATATCGATTTCCTGGCCGATAGCGAATTCCTTGCGATATCTCTCCCCGTTGATTTCAGGATTAACGTTGAGCTTCGCGTAAGACTGCCAGTCTCCGTAGAAAGAATAAACAGAGACGCTTTGGCGCAACGCCCGGCCCTGGCTGTCCCGACCGGAAAATCTGATGTCATAATAAACATCCTGTCCGGACAAAGCCAGCTTTCTGCTGAACGACCACTCCCCCTTTTCATCGGTTATGCCGGGAAACTCCTCGATAATTTCTTCCTCTGGCTCATAACGGTAGTCATCCGTCATAATCTTATATATCGGGTCGTAAGTTTGGCCGGTAATAATTTTCCGATAGCTCACTTTGACTATCTGAACATTCAGCTCTTGGCCGACTGCGCCTTCGCCGATGTATTCGTTCGACCGGTAGCCATCCGATTCATCCGAAGTTTCGCTGGCAATATCATAGCGGTTGAGCTTGGCGATAATTTTATAAGCACCATCCGGTTGCGCTTCCCGGGAAGCCTGCAAATGAAGATTGGGGCCAAAAACCAGAACATTGCCCTGGCCCGATATTTCCGCTTCTTCGGACAAAGCCGGCAGGAAGCTCAAAGTAAGATTTGCCGGCCAATAGTAATAATCCTGGGCTTCGGAATATCGGGGGACATAAGAAAATACCGCTTCGCCCCGGGCGTTTAACTTGATGTTGCCCTTGATTTCTTCGCCCAGCCAATAACCGCTGTATTTCAAATCAAGAAAGGCCACGGGCGTGCCGTCGAAGAATTCGGCCCTGATTTTAAAGCTCACCTGTTCGCCCGCATACGCGGTTTTTTTGTAAGGGTTTACCGTAATCTGGTAGGCCGGCTTAGTATAAGTAAGCACCTGGATAGCTGTCGTGTTGACAATCTCTCCGCCCGCCCGCACCAGCAGATTATAATAGCCCGGGGCCAGGCCGCTGAACGACAGCTCGCCCTCAATGGTGCTGAACGGCGAAACCATTACCTCCCGTTTAAGCAAAAACTTGTTCTCGTCTATGCCCGTGCCAGCTCCATATCCGAAAAAATATCCCTGATAAATTCCCACCTCAACTCTTTTCTCCCTAAAATCAGCATCGCCTCGCGCCTTGACTACTCCCCAAAACTTCAAAGTGTCGTTTGGTTTGTAAAGCGGCTTGTCGGTAGACAGATAATTCCAAAACAAGCTGCCATTTTGGGCTCCCGCGGCAACGTTGTTGGCGTTATTGCCCACCTTGACTATAACCGGCAGATAGCCGCTCTTTTCCACGCGAAAAAATCTGGGGTTGAAAGAATCCTCCTGGTTCTCCGCTTGCAGGCTTGCGGGAGTATTAAAATTCAACAGCCCGTCCTGGCCGGTGCTTCCAAGAGATGACTCTTTGGGAACAAACCCGCTGAAAGAAGAAACCGAAGCACCATTTACCGGCTTCTTGGTAATAAAATCATAAAGCCAGAAAAACCCTTTGTCGTGCGTAAAAGCATAGTAATGGCTCAACGGGCCTACCTGGAACCAGACGCCGCTATAAATATTTTCCTGCTGGTTCCAAACGCGCAAAAAATAATAACCGCTGTCCAGCTTTTGAGGCAGTTCCAAAAGATGTTGATAGCGATAAGAAAGAATCGTCGGCTGAAAAGAGAAAACCTTTTCGCTGAGCGGCGGAGTATAACCGGCCATATTGTTCCTTAGGGAGAATTGCGCCCAGGAGTTTCCGGTTATCTTGCCATACGACTGCAAAAATTCCGTTTCGTCGCCAAAACGATAAACTTCGGCTTGCAAAGCCGTCAAATCAATGTTATCCGGCCAGACACTAAAAAAGATATCCTGATTCGGCTGGAACTCTGACCAGGAATCCTGGAAATTGAACGAAGCGTAGCGCCGGTAATCAGCCGACTTGCTGCCGGTTTCAAACGAAAAATAATAATCCTGGAGGAGCTGGTCATCGCAATCAACGGCTTTCAGGCCGTTCTTGATCAGAATATTGTAAACAGTTTCCGGGTCCAATATTTTTGGTTTGAAAACCAGGGTTTCACCCAGTTGTTCGAAGGTGCCCTCAATCTTAGGCGTGATTTCAAAATAATTTTCAGGACTGATAAGATTTTCACGGTTAAAAGTAATCTCGATAACGGAATTTACCGGCACTCCCGTTGCCTTATCGCCAGGTAAAGTGCCCGAAACCTGAAAAGGCGACCTTACTTGAAACGCCCAGGAATATTCCCTGTCGGCGTATTCCGGATCATCGATGACGATCCGGTAAACCGAATCAGCAGCCAGAGCCTGCTCGGGTGTGATTTCAAAGGCGTCAAGCATTGTTCCGGCTGTTCCGCTATCCACTTCCCGGGCAAAAGCCGTTGCGATAAAACCGCTTTCCAAAGACGCCTTTTTTACCTTAAAACCGATTTCGGGTTCAAATTTAACAATCTTGCCCACCGATGATACCGAAAGAGACTCGCTGCTTTGTAAAATAAAACCGGCGCGGGAAGCCACTCCCGCAGCATCGGCCTGAATCGGCTTTAGAATAAACCGCGCCGGTGATGACGGCTTGCCTCCGAACAATTCTCCTTTCTGTATTATAAAAAAATAACCGGCGGCCAAAACAGCCGCGGCCGATAAAATCGCTACAACGCCGAGAAACTTTTTACTTTTGATAGTTTTAACGGAGATTGCCATATTTTAAAAGTAATTTATCCATAATAAGTTTATTCATTATATCATCTGCCGCTTCGGGCGCAAACCGCTTTTCAGGCAAACAAAAAAACGCCCGCGGGCGTTTCACTATGAGCCGAGGAAGGGAATTGCACCCCCAACCTACTGTTTACAAAACAGTTGCTCTGCTATTGAGCTACCTCGGCGCAGCTTCGCTTTGAAAACATCAATCTTTTACCCTTTCTTTCTTTTTACGGCCGTGAAGGGCGTGGCTGATCACGTGCCAGTAATCGCTGTTTTGCGCGATTTCTTCCTGTTTTTTAACCGCCTCGGCCTGGATATCTTCGCGTTTTTTCTGATGATGGTAAAAACGCCGCGCTTTTTCGGAAATTCCCTGAATGAATTTTTCCAGCGCTCTTAGCAAAAAAATCGCTTTTTGGGCAATAAAAATCAAAAGCTTCCTGCTCAAAAGACTAAATTTTTCCCGCGCCAGAATCATCTCGGACGCAGAAGAATCTGTTTCTTCGGGTACGGCCGAAGAAACAACCGTTAAAACCGGAATTTTATGAACAGCCAGAAAAACCAGTCCGCCCAAACTCGCTGCCGATATGAAAAAAAGAATCAGAGATAGCATAGTACTGAATCAGGACGGCCTGATATATTCATATCAACGGCCTGCCCGGATAGCTCTAAATTGTCTTATACCTCAAAGCGGGCGAATTTAACCACCTCGATGTTTTCGCCGGTCTTGGCTCTTACCTCCTCAATCAATCCCTGCATGGTTTTGGCCGGGTCTTTCACCCAGGCCTGGCTTAAAAGCGAAACTTCTTGTTTGTATTTTTCCAATTTGCCATTTATGATTTTTTCGATCATCTCCGCGGGTTTGCCTGACTGGGCGAACTGCTTGCGGTAAATCCCGCGTTCCCCCTCCAAAAATTCTTCGCTGATATCATTGGCCTTGACGAATATCGGTCCCGTGGCGGCAATCTGCAGGCAAAGCTCGTGTGCCAAATTTAAAAACGGCTCTGATTTGGCGACAAAGTCGGACTCGCAATTCAATTGTAATAAAACCCCGATTTTGCCAGCACCGTGGACATAGCTCTCGATAATACCCTTGCCGGTAATCCGCCCCTCTCTGCCCTTGATCATTTCCTTGCCTTTTTCCCTTAAAATTTCTTTGGCCCGTTTCAAATCGCCCTTGGATTCTTCCAAGGCTTTTTTACATTCCATCATCGAGATACCGGTTTCATCGCGAAGCTGTTTGAGTTGTTCGATATTGTCCATAGAATTATGAATTATTTTCGGCTTCCAAAATGACCTCCTTCACTCTGTCTAAAATATACTTCACCGCCGTTATCGAATCATCGTTGGCCGGAATCGGATAATCAACCGCCATGGGGTCAGCGTTTGTATCAATGATGCCGATAGTTTTTATTCCCCTTTCTTTGGCCTCTTTCAAAACCAGTTTGTCGTGCACGATATCGCAAACGAATATCGCGTCGGGCAGCTTATCCATATTGACGATACCTTCGAACTTCCTTTTCAAATCAGCCAACTCTTTTTCAAACTGCGCCACTTCTTTTTTGGTATACTTCTCCAGCTCGCCCGCGGCTTTCTTGGCCTCCAGGTCCGAATAATATTTAACGCGGGCGCGAATCACCGGAAAATTGGTAAAAGTGCCTCCCAGCCAGCGTTCGGTAACAAAGGGCAATCCCAACTCTTCGGCCGTTTGCTTGACAAGCGGGCGCAATGGCGGCTTGGTGCCGACCAAAATCAGGCTCTTGCCGTCTTTTTTCAGTTTGCTGATAAAATCCAGGGCCTTGTCCAAATATTTTACCGTAGCCTCAAGGTCTATCACGTGAATGGTATTTCTTAGACCAACCACCAAAGGCTCCATCCGCGGATGAAGTTTGGAGGCACGATGCCCCAGGTGGACGCCCGCGGTAATCATACCTTCCACTTGAGGGCTGGGTTCGACCTCGGAATCGTCCTGAACAGGCTGATTCTCATCGGCCATTAAATCGTTGATGCTGTTGTCTGAAATAGTCATATAATAATGAAATGATAATTACTTGATTTTTTCGAATAATAAACTATAATACCAAAATATCCTAAAAAAGACAATATATGAAAGAAAAAATTCATCCTGCTTATTTTCCCAAGGCCCAGGTAAGGTGCGCCTGTGGCAATACTTTTGAAATCGGCTCGACCAAAGATTATGTCGAAACCGAGGTTTGTTTCAAATGCCATCCTTTCTATACCGGCAAAGACAAATTTATTGATACTGCCGGAAGAGTAGAAAAGTTCAAGCAGCGCCTGGCCAAAAAAACGGTCAAAAAGTAATTATGGACTCGGCAATCATCGAAATCAGGGCCGGGGCCGGAGGAAATGAAGCCTCTATTTTCGCCCGCGACCTTTTCGAAATGTACTCCAGATACGCCCAATCGCAGGACTGGCGGTGTTTCGTTTTGGACTCCAGTTCTTCGGATATGAGCGGTTTCAAACAAATCGTCTTCGAGCTTAAAGGGGAAAACGCATTGGAAAAAATGAAACACGAAGCAGGCGTTCATCGGGTGCAGCGGGTTCCCAAAACCGAAAAAAACAATCGCATCCATACTTCCACCGCTTCGGTGGCTGTTTTGCAGAAGCCCCGGGAAACCGAAATCAGCATCAATCCTTCGGACATCAAAATGGATTTTTACAAATCATCCGGCCCGGGCGGGCAAAATGTCAATAAACGTCAGACAGCGGTCCGCCTTACCCATACCCCCAGCGGATTAGTGGTTTGCTCGCAGGTGGAAAGATCTCTTGATGACAATAAAAGAGCGGCTATGACTATTTTGCAGGCCAAACTTTTCGACTTGAAAAACAATGCCGCTCAAAGTAAGATTACCGAAGAGAGAAGGAGCCAAATCGGCACCATGGACCGCTCGGAAAAAATCCGCACTTATAATTTTCCCCAGGACCGCGTTACCGACCACCGGGTGAATAAATCCTGGCACAATATCGAAAAAATAATGAAAGGAAAACTGGACGACATCGTCTCCAAACTCCAGGAGACGCTGAAATAAGAAAAAACTCGAGCCTGGCCCGAGTTTTTTCTTAAAATATCAGATCGCGGCAATCGACTGACATCGAATTCTTGTCAATGTAATCCTGAAAGCACGAGGCCACGGTCATAACAGGCCGGCCATAATTGGTTTCGCACCAGGCAGTGGTGCAACCGAAGTATTTCAAAGCCGCCCTCATTTCCGTCGCGTAATTATTGTTTTTGGCTCCCAAATCTTTCAAATACAAAGCATTGGCCAGAAAAGCGTCCCTTACATTCCAGGGATTGGCCAGAGTGCGGCCTGATTTCTGGGTTATCAAATCCTCATATAAAGCCCAAGTTGAGGGTATGAATTGAGCAGGCCCCATGGCTCCTCCCCAGCCATAATAACTGCCGTCTTTTAGAATCATACAGCAGGAGACCGGAGTAGTATAAGCGTCGGTTTTAATAAGCCCGGCATTTTTCAATTTGCTTATTAAATCCAAGAATAATGGCGTATCTCTGCCTGGCTTCATGGTCTTGGGAGCTTTATTGCCGCTCTTGATATAAACACCGTCGCCGGTTGAAGAATCCTTTAAATAACAGCCGCCGATTACTTTGCCGATTCTCGTTTCCTGCCAAAGGATGCCCAAAGAAAAAGCCGGCCGCACTCCGGTGAGCTTGCCCACCTCTTTGGCGATAGTTATGGCATCTTCTATGGAAATGCCTCCCTCGGGCACCTCCAACAATTCAAACAATAAATTGCCGATTTTCGTAACTTTATCTTGCGTGTCTTTCTGCTCCTCCAAATACTGCTGATACTCTTTCTCGGTGAGCTTCAAAACATAATCCATTTCCTGCTTTTTTTTGGCGCTGTCGTTTTTTTGTAGCGTTTGCATAACCACCACATTCTCCAGTTCTTTTTTCTCGCTGTCCATATCGGATTTCTGGCCCTCCAAATCGGTTTTTAAATTCTCAATGCTTTTTAATAAATTGTTCACCTGGTTGCTTAGGCTTTCCAAAGCCACCAGATTGCCGAAAAAATCGGAAATATTTTTTTCAGACAAAAAAATCGCCGCTACCGAACGATGGTCTTCTTCGTATCTGGCCTGCAACAAACCGCCCAGTTCACCCCGCAAGCCCTCAATCTGTGAGCTTGTTTTATTGATTGACGACTGGGTATTGGAAATCTGTAAGCCCAGATCCTTGATAATCAGATTACTCTGGTTAATCTGGTTGGTAAGCGATTTTATTTTATTTTGCAAATTGGCGATTTGCGTGGCCTGGGTTTTTTTCTCCTGGGCAGTCTTGCCTATCACCTGCTCCAATTGGGTATTTTTATCCTCGTAATACTTTTTGCACTGCTCCAGCAGAGTCCGGAAATCATTCTGCGACAAGCTGGCCTCCATGGCCGTAATATTGTCCATCTGACACTTGGCCTCCAGGTCTTCCTGGGCCGACATAATACCTTGGCTATTTACCAAAAAAACCGCTGTTCCCAAAAAAACAGCCAGAACAACAAAGAGTTTCTTCCACGAAAAAAACATAATTATTCCTTGTCTTGAGAAGCCGGCTCTTCCGGAGCCGCGGGCTCCGCGACAGGCCCGGCTTCGGGCTTTTCTTCTTTGGGCAGCACTGCCAAAGCAACAATTTCATCCGCGGCGCGGCGCGCCTCGACGCCCTCGGGCAGAGTCAAGTCGCCCACAAGAACACGGGCGTCAAAATCAATTAGCGAGCTGATGTCAACCATGATTTCCCGCGGTAATTTGCTCGCCAGACCCTTAACGTCCAAAGCCTGTATTTCTTTGATCAAGACGCCGCCAAAGTCCTTGACTGCGGGCGATTCACCCGTAAAGACCAGGGGAATTTCAGCCTCTACCTTCTTCCTGGCCGAAGGATGGTAAAAATCAATATGAATAAACCGGCCGCTCAAAGGGTCACGCTCCGTCTGATGAATCAAAACATCGTATTTTTTGTCCCCCACCTCCAGACTCACCAAAGAGCTTTCTCCGGCCGCCGCGAAAACTTCCTGAAAATCTTTCAAAATCACACTAATAGGAACACTCTCTATGCCTTCGCCGTATAAGACAGCAGGCAGAATGTCCTGTTTGCGGAGCGCTTCGGTGTTGATTTTTCTATCGCGAATCGTTGCTTTAAGTGAAATCATAATCCTGAAAATTTATAATTTTAATTTAAATTTTAACCGGTTTCCAGCTTTAAAATTTTTAAAAACCTGAAATCATTCTATCACAATGCACTGTGCCGGACAGGAATCGGCCGCCTCGCGGGCACAACCGGCATCTCCGGTTTCAGCAGGCTGTTTGGCAGTCGCTTTACCATCGCTCCCTAACTCAAAACAAGCGGGGCACAAAGCCGAACAGGTGCCACAACCGATGCATTTTGACTGGTCAATTTTGATTTGCATAATATTAGCCTTTTTTAATGTTTAATGCCGGCCAATTCTCCACCTCGCCTTTTTTTAGCAAACCGTTTTTCGCGCCGGCTTGTTGCAGGCATCCTGCGGAATTGGCCATAGCCAAGCGTATGGCATAT
>JAQUKS010000026.1 GCA_028718965.1 Minisyncoccota bacterium | reverse complement strand
AAACCCCGTGATTGGTTTTGATAATCCCTAGTCTGGCCCGTGATTTTTTGGATTGTTGAACAACCTTGAATTTCATAGTGATAAGCTGTGGATAACTTGTAAGTTAGCGGTTAGTAATAGATTGTCCTGGTTTTATGGTAAGGAAAAAGCATTTTTATTTTTTGGGACATATTCCATAAAATCCAGTCAGCCTGGAATGCCGGAATTTTCCGGCCCTGCCTCTCCAGAGCCTGTCTTATTCTCTCCACCGCCTGAACGGTGTTGGCCCTTATTTCGATCTCTTCGCTTGATCCGGCCGCGATGAGTTTTTCGCTTTTTATCTTTCGCAGTAATTCGGGCGAATATTCCAGAACGCCGAAATGATGTAAAATTTGCGGTATTTTATAATCGGCAAAGCAAGTGAGTCTTTCGATGTCTTTGAACCGGCCAAGCCCCTTGCCCCCCAGGGCTCCCCAAACATCAGCTGTTAGAATCTGCGCTCTTTTGAGCAGATAGATCTTTTTGCCATGGAAAACAGCCGTGTCGCGGAAAGAAGGAAGGTCGCGAAAAACCAGTTCAACCATTTTCGCGCCGCTTTGCTTTGCCTCCCTGATAACGTTTAAAGCCTGGCCTTTGTACTTTTTGGCCAAAACAGCGCCTGTCTGGCGGACAATGGCCAAGCGTTTTTCAAACAATGGGATTGCCTGCCCGTTGCAGGGAGCGAGAATGTCGGCCAAATCCTTATGGCTGATTTCGGACAAATAATCAGCATTAAGAAGCGGATATTTCTTGATTGCTTTTTTCAGAGCCAAAGCCAGAGCGAAATAGCCGTTGATCTCTTTGCCCTTGTCTTTTATGGTCCATCTTTTTTCGCCTTTTTTGGCCCAAAAGCAAAAGTTTAGAGCATCCAAAAGAAAAACATACTGGCAGCTTTTTTCCATATCACCTTGGAAATGGAAAGGATTGGCCCAGCCGGGTATGGGCGCATTTTTCATGCTTTTGGCCATTTTTTCGACGGCTGTTTGGTCTATTCTCACCCAGTGGCTGTTTTTCGAAACATATTCGGTTGTTGGCAGGATTTTTTCCAGAATCATTGTGGCATTATAGCAGAAACGCGGCAAAAACACAGCGTATCGGAGAGACCATGATAAAAAAATAACGCCAGCCGATTTACAGTAATGATCTGATGGCTGGCGTCCTATCTAGACTGGCATCCCAAAGTCTAGATAGAAGAATATTAGGAATAGTAATAGCACTACTACTATTCCTAATATTATACATAGTCCTATCTTGGTCTCTCCCATCCTTCCCACCTCCTTTTGGTTTGGGTTAGATGACTGGTTTCAATTTAGCTTTTTTGGATTATTTTGCAAGCGGATATAAACAAAACTCCCCCTGTAAAACAGGGGGAGTGTCGGTAAATCGTAAGAATTACCAGCGGTTGCCGCCGCCTCGGCCGCCACGGTCTCTGTCGAAACCGCCGCCGCCTCGGCCGCCGAATCCACTGTTGCCTCGGCCGCCGCCGAATCCGCCGGTTCTGGCGGGTCGATCGGTCATCGGTCGGGCTTCAGCGACAGAGATAGCTCTGCCATCCAGTTCAGCGCCGTTCAAGGTTTCGATGGCTTTCTGGGCTTCCTCTTCGGTAGCCATTTCCACGAAACCGAATCCTTTTGAGCGTCCGGAAATCTTGTCAATGATAATTGCCGCTGATTCCACGGTGCCGGCCTGCTGAAAGAATTCTTTCAAACCGTCTTCGGTAGTATTATATGATAAACTACCAACGTATAACTTCTTAGCCATGTTCATTCGATAATGTTTTTATTTGGTAGGGCGACCTTTTCTCAAAGGTGTGCGCTTGATGAACAAACTTTGCGGGGTCTAGCCCGACCCAACTAACTCTCCTGATTTGTGGCTAAGGAGTCCGCCCTTTTCAGAGAAAGAGCGGGAAACTTGAGAAATCCCTACTTGTTGAAACAATCTTAGCACGTTCTTCCCGAAAATGCAACAGCTTTGCGCCGGAAATCAAGGCCTTCCTTTCGGTTCGTCTATGAGCGCGTTCCGGTTGCGCGCGTATTTGTCGGAGCGCTGGGAATTGCACCCAGATTGCACCCGCCCGAGGGGTGTATGCTGCTGTTGCACTACGCTCCGTTTTTTGAAACTTTTGACTGACTTATGTTACCCAATATTTTTGCTTGGTCATATTGTCGCGTTTGGTTTCCACCTGCTCCACGTCTTTTTTAGCCCGATTTGCCAGTTTTTGCAATTCCTGGTCCGAAAGAGCGCCCAATCTTTCGGTTTCTTTTTCTAAAAGTTCTTTTTTATTCTTTTTTGGGTCGGACAATACCTGGGACAGTAGGTAGGACAGGATATGTCCTACCTTTGGCCCGGATTGAATATTCAATAGTTTCATTATGTCCTGGCCGTTGATAGCGAGCATCTTGGGAGCAATCGGGTCCTGGACCACTTTTTCAAGCAGATACTTCAGATGGCGCAGTTTGTAGGGTTCTGCTTTGGGCACGCCCGAACCGATGCGGTCAGCTTTGCGCACCTGTAATAGTTCTTCGATGTTTTCCGGCCCGACGTTTTTCAAAAGTCGGCGCACCGAGGAAGCGCCGACCTCGTCGACATTATAATAAAATAAATGATATTTGACCAGCTTGGTAACTTTGTCGCATTGCTTTTTGGAAAAGCATAAACGGCGCAGAATCTGGCCAGCCATTTTGGCTCCGATTGTCTCGTGTCCGTAGAAAGTGGCATTTGACCCCTCGCCTCTTTTGGTGCGCGGTTTGGCAATGTCGTGCAGTAAAGAAGCCAGCCGGACTTCCAAGGAATAACCGTTTTCGCAGGCATATCGCAGGCTTAAAAGATTATGCTGGTAAATTTCATAAATATGGTGTTTGTTTTGCCCGACTCCGAAGCCTTCCAAAAGTTCCGGAATAATGAATTGCAGCAAGCCAAGCTCTCTTAAAAGTTCAATGCCCTTGGCGCCGTTGGGGCTCATTAAGATTTTAACCAGCTCGTCGCGGATTCTTTCCCGGGAAATGTGCTGCAAAAGAGCGGCATTTTTTTCAATAGCCGATCTTGTCGGTCCGTCAATCGTCCAAAGGCTGTCATCCGAAAGAGTGGCAGCGAACCGCACCGCCCGCATCAGCCGCAGGCCGTCTTCCCGGAACCTTTCTTGGGCATCCCCGACTGCGCGAATGATTTTATTTTCCAAATCATCCTGCCCGCCGAACAAGTCTGTTATTTTTTCGCCCAAGGCAAGCGCGTTTATCGTGAAATCCCTGCGACTTAAATCATCGGCCAGAGTTTTGGCAAACCGCACCTGGTCAGGGTGACGCTTGTCACTGTATTGCGATTCCACCCTGAACGGCGTTATTTCGATTGTTTTCAATGCCTGATCTTCCGAGTCGGTAACAAGCGAAACAGTTCCGAAGTCGTTTTCATAAAACGTTTTGTAGCCAGCCTTGTCAAAAACCGCCTGAATCTCTTCGGGAACGGCGCTGGTGGCAATGTCCCAGTCGTGAGGGGTAACGCCTCTCAACAGATCGCGCACGCAACCGCCCACGATATGGGCTTCGTAGCCGGCTTTTTGCAATGTTTTCAGTATTTTTCTAATTTCAGGGGGAATGTCCATATTTTGTTGATTATGGCTTAAAAATGGATTTTTTTCAAATTTTAGGGTAAAATTTAACGAACGCCCCTGTAGCTTAACGGATAAAGCGTTAGTCTTCGGAACTAATGATGGGGGTTCGACTCCTCCCAGGGGCACTGATTTTTGCTTTTTTTGTTTAAATCAGTATAATAATTTAATGCCTGCCAAAAAGACAATTTGTTTATCGTTGATTTTTTTCGTTTTAGGCGTTTTTTTGGCGCCGGGCATCGTTCTGGCTATTAACCATGAGTATGTCGGCTGCGGGGACCAATACAACGCGAGCGATCCCTCAAAGCGCGTTTCTTCGGGCATTAATAAAACCGATGGTAAGTGCTTGTCCGGCCAGGAGCGCAGAGTTTGTTATGAGGGCATGGTGCCTTGCGGCAAAAACGTAGCTGTGGCCAGTAATGCCGGCGAAGACGTTCATTGGGACGAAACGAACAAAGTTTGCGTTGGCGGCAGGCAGGTGATAGTAAATTGTCAGTTTTGCCATTTATTCGTGATTGTTGACGGCATTATGGATTTCATCATGGTTGACATCCTGCCGCCGCTTACCGTAGCTGTGCTGGTGATAGGAGGAATAATGTTTTATTTTACCGGCGCCAGGCCCGAGTTTCAGAACAGAAGCAAGACATTATTCAAAAACGTGGTAATCGGATTGTTTCTGATTTACGGCTCCTATATGATTGTCGGCATATTCTTGATAATTTTGGGAGCAGCCGATATGAATCCCCTGAAAGACGTTTTTGACTCCACGCGGGGCATATTCAGCATTACCTGCTCGGTAGAGGTGCCGTAAAATGGATTGGCCGATTTTTCGCGCGGCAAAGGACACAAATTGCCTTTTGCCCCCATAGCTCAACGGTAGAGCAGTTGCCTCTTAAGCAATTGACGCGGGTTCGATTCCTGCTGGGGGCACAACGAACGAAGTGAGTTGTGCGCACAGAGTAAGGCAATTTATTGCCTTACGTCAGGAAGCGAACGCCGGAGCGATGTTTCGCCACCAGGCGAAACCGCGAGGCGGTGGCCAGCCCGAGCCGAGCGACGGCGAGGCGAGAGGCGAGGCCGATTCCTGCTGGGGGCACATAAAAAAATAAAATAAAAATATATGCTTACAAAAGAACAAAAAGAAGAAGTTATCAAAGACGTAAAGTTGCATAAAGACGATACTGGTTCGGCCGCGGCGCAAATTGCCCTGCTTTCCGAAGAAATCAAAGAATTGCTCAGCCATCTTAAAAAACACCCCAAAGATTTGCATTCCAAGCACGGTCTTTTGAAAATGGTCATAAAAAGGAAAAAGCTGCTCAAATATCTGGAGAAAACGGATAAAAAGCTGTACAGCGCCATTATTAAAAAAGTCGGCCTGAAAGAAAAGGCCTAAAAATATGGTAAAACCCAAAGAACAGCGGGTAGAGGTTTTGATGGACGTGCAAAACCTTTATCATTCCGCGCGTAACTTGCACAACGCCCGGGTAAATTTCAACGAGGTGTTGAAAACAGCCATTGCCGGGAGAAAATTTATCAGAGCTTTCGCTTACGTGGTGCGCACGAAAACCGGTGAGGAAAAGCCGTTTTTTGAGGCTTTGGCCAATTTGGGCATTGAAACCCGAGTGCGCGACTTGCAGGAGTTTTACGACGGCCAAAAAAAAGCCGACTGGGACGTGGGCATTGTGATTGATGCCATCAGAACCGCGCCCGGAGTGGATGTGGTGGTTTTATGCTCGGGCGACGGCGATTTTATACCATTGGTGGAATATCTGAAGAATCAGGGCAAGCGGGTGGAAGTAATCGCTTTCGGCCGCACCACTTCTTCGGCGCTCAAAGAAGCGGCCGACGAGTTTATTGATCTGGGCCAGGAATCGCGAAAATATCTGATGAAAATAAAAGAGTAATATGCCAGCAGAAAGAGAGCCGCGACAAGAAATTCATGAAAAAGAGCCGGTTGATTTCGTGCGGATCTTCCACGAAAAACTGGCCAGCATCAAACCCAGTAAAAGAGGCAAGCTGGAGAATATCAAGGCTCCGAGCTGGCCAGGTGAAGTGAAAATAAAGAAAGAAGCGGTGGCGTTGGTATTCGGATTAAAGGGCCAGCTTGACAAATACGAGTTATGGCTTGATGACTGGCAGGACATCAGAGACAAAATTTACCCGCACCTTGAGGCAGAGAAAAATTTAAAAAGATTCTGCGAAGGAAAAACAACAGAACCCCAAGTGCCCTATACGTCTTTTTTGATTGAAAGCCAAGAGGGGAAGGTATGGCTGTTGGTCGGGGGCGAAGCGGCGCGTTATCTTGAAGACGATGCTCTAAACAGGGATGAATGGGAGCTTGACAGATTGTTGGATGTTTGTTCGCGATACAATGTTGAAAAAATAATAGGAGATTTCGATGTGACGGAAGAAAACGAGGGGTATGAACGGCATATTAGAAAAACAAGAGATATCCTGAATCAAGATATTGTCGGCCAGATTCGCGAGGAGCGGCATTTGCTGGACTTCATCGAAAAGCACCGCGATATTTTGGACACCAATACTAAAATTTTGCGGTTTCGGGTGCTGGCTGAAACAGCTAGGGAGGCGGCCAAAAAGCAAAAAATGCCGTATAGTCTGGAAGGTCTTTTGGAAGATATGGAAAAAGAAAACGGCCGGATAATAAGTTGAAAATCAATAAATCAAATTTTGGGCGGGCTGGATTGGGAATTTGAAAATAGGAATTCATAGAGATGAATTCTTAACTTGAAATTCTTAGACAGCCTCTCAAGATTAAAAATAAATGGCAGAGAAAAAAATATTTGCCGCCGAGATCGGCGGTAAAAACATTAAAGTGCAAATCGGCGGCCTGGCCGACCAGTGTTCGGGTTCGTGTTTTATCCAGATGGGCGAAACGTCGGTTTTAGCCACTGCCCAGATGGGCAATGAAGCGGGCGGTTTGGGGTTTTTCCCTTTAACGTGCGATTACGAAGAAAGGTACTATGCCGCGGGCAAAATTTTGGGCAGCCGCTTTGTGCGAAGAGAGGGCCGTCCGAGCTCTGAAGCCACACTCAACGCCCGGATGATTGACCGGGCCATCAGGCCGCTTTTTCCGGCCAATTTCAAAAGAGAAACCCAGGCAATCGCCACTTGTTTGTCCTGGGACACGGAAAACGATCCGGCCACTTTGGGACTTTTGGGCGTTTCTATCGCCTTGGCCATATCGGTAATGCCCTGGGGCGGCCCGGTGGCTGTGGTGAGGATTGGCCGGGTTGACGGGGAATTTGTTTTGTTCCCTTCTTATGAGCAGCGGCTTAAAGCCGACCTGGATATTATTCTGGCCGGTGTTGAGCAAGGCGAAGAGATTTTGATAAATATGATCGAGGCCAAATCCGAGGAGCTCGGCGAGGACATTCTTCTGGCTGCTTATGATTTCGCTTTGCCGTTTCTGAAGCAGTTGATTAGTTTCCAGAAAGAGATCATTCAGCAGGCTGGCAAGGAGAAAATCGCCCTGGCTGATTTGAAAATCGACGAGGCTCTGGAAAAAAGAGCCGGGGAATTCCTTACCGCTAAAATCGAAGCTGTTCTATATCGCGAGAAAAGAGGTTTTGACAAAACAGAAGTCGAAGCCGATTTGATGCAGATTCAGAAAGAATATCTGGAGATGGTCAAAGTGGAATTCGGCGACGATAAGGCAACCGATGCCAAAATAGTCTGGGAAACCGTGCAGGAAAATATCCTGGACGGAAAGATTTTAAATCAATCATCGCGTCCTGACGGCCGTGCTCTGGATGAAGTGAGGGTTATTGAGGCGGACGTGAGCATCTTGCCCCGCACTCACGGAGCAGGGCTTTTTACCAGGGGTCAGACACGGGTGCTTTCGATCCTTACCTTGGGCGGTCCGGGAGATCAGCAGCTTTTGGAAGGCATGGATTTTTCCGGCAAAAAGCGGTTCATGCATCATTACAATTTCCCGCCGTATTCCTCGGGCGAGGTCAAAAGGCTAAGCTCGCCCGGCAGAAGGGAGATTGGCCACGGCATGCTGGCCGAGAAAGCGCTTTTGCCGATGATTCCCGGCTTTGATGAATTTCCCTATACCATAAGAATCGTTTCAGAGGTTCTTACTTCCAATGGCTCCACCAGCCAGGCGGCCATTACCGCGTCTTCTCTGGCCCTGATGGACGCGGGCGTGCCGATCAAGCGGCCGGTTACGGGCATCGCCGTGGGGCTTATTAAAAAGGATAACAAAAACTACAAGCTTTTAACCGATATTCAGGGCCCGGAAGACCATTTTGGCGACATGGATTTTAAAGTGGCGGGCACCACCGAAGGCATCACAGCCATCCAGATGGACGTCAAAACCGACGGCATCACCCGCGAGATCATGGAACAGGCTTTGGAGAGAGGCAAAAAAGCCCGTTTGGAGATCTTGGAAAAAATCAAAGCGGTTTTGCCCGGTCCTCGGGCGCAGCTTTCCCCTTACGCTCCCCGGGTGACTATACTGCAAATCAATCCTGATAAAATAGGTGCGGTAATTGGCACAGGCGGCAAGGTGATCAACGGCATTATTGAAGAATGCGGCGTTTCCATTGACATCGAAGATGACGGCCGGGTGTTCGTTTCGGGCACGAGCGACGAATCGATGCAAAGGGCCATTGAATGGATAAAAGGCCTGGCCAAAGAATTCAAGCCCGGCGAGGAATTCCAGGGCAAAGTTACAAGAATTATGGACTTCGGCGCTTTTGTCGAGGTTGCTCCGGGAGTTGAGGGCCTGGTGCACATTTCCCAGCTGGCGCCTTTCAGAGTAGAGAGGGTAGAGGATGTAGTGGAAATCGGCGACACCATACCGGTAAAGCTTGTCAATGTTGATGAACAAGGCCGGCTGAATTTTTCCGCCAAAGAAGCTGGATTTGAGCCAAAGATAAAACAAGGCGCCCCTGCTTCCTCGCCCCGCGAGAGAACGCGCTATGACAGACCCAGAAGGCCGAGATATTAGCTGTTGACTCGGTATTGACAGCGACGCCAGGAAAAATTTCGCAGGGGTAATATAGTCGGTGTTTTTGCCGCCAAGGTTGATACGTGCGCGGGAACTTTTTTCCGCTCAGGAAGCCATCGGGCTTTGACTATAAAATAAATTGAACCCTTATGGCTCAAACAGCCGCCGGCCCCGTTGCCGGAACAAGAGAGCTTACCGATGAAAACATTTTTCAGCTTTTGGCCCAGGGTGTTTTGATTTCGATGGAGGATGATTTGAGAAGTTTGCAGGGAGAACAGGCTAAAACAGCAAAAGAAAAAAGAACGCCCGCGCCCTTGAAGGCAGTTGCTCGGGAAGCTGTTTCGGCTCTCACAACTCCGGCACCCCGAAAGAGTTTTTGGCTGAAGATTAAAGGAAAACTCGCTAAAAAATCCGAAGCTCCACGGATTCATCCCGCGCCCGGTTTGCCTTCCTCGGTTTTTCCGGCCGTTGGCGCCAAGCCCGACCCGGTAATTAAGAAAAAAGAGCTGGCTTCGGGTTTGCGATTAGGAGAAAAAATTATCGAACAGACTGAAGAAGTCCGACCGTCCGAACCGTCCGAACCAAGGCCGGCTTTTGAGGCTTCCGCGCAGACCCCGTTTCTTAACAGACAGATAGCCGCGGAAGCGCCTTTGCCTTCCGCGGCTTCGACAACAGTTGTCGCCCAGCTTTTGCCTGATGATTTGAAGGCCGAACCCTATGCAATAGATGATTTGCAGGAAAGGATAAAAGGTAAAAGCCGTTTTGAACAGGAGAAAAACGAGCTTGATGCTAAGCTGCAGGTTTTCTGGCCGCAACGCCGGCCATTGGAGCTGAAAGTGGCGGCTCTGCGCGAAGAAAAACAGGCTTTGGCAAAATCATTATCTCCGTTTACGGTAAAAGACGCTCAGCTGAAAGCCCTTGAAAAAGACATTGCCGAGAAAGAAAAAAAGGCCCAGCTGCCCCAGGAGCGCCATCAGCTTGAGGAACAGCGTTGGGCGCTGGAAAAGCAGCGTAAGGATATTGAAAAGCAAAAATGGAGCCAGGAAGAGGCGCTTGATGCCAAGAACGCGGAAATTCAGGCCGCGGAAATGCAGTTCCAGGCCGTTCTCGCCCAGGAGGGCGCCTTGCGGGAGCGCAAGGCGGCGGTTCTTGAGGAGCTGGAGAAAATCAGTCTGGCCCAGGAGCGGCTGATGCTTATAGACAAAGCAGCGGGTTTTGATTCGCAAAGAAGGAATTTGAACAAAGAAAAGTCCGCTTTGGTTGCGGAGGAAAATTTATTCAGCAAAGAACTGAAAGAAACCGGCGACCAAGAGCGGGCCCTTGAAGCGCAGGAGGTGTCGCTGGAGGAGGCGATTGAAAAAGCTTCTTCTTTTAAGGAGAAGAAAGAAATCAGTCAGAGCAAATGGCAGTTGGACGAACAAAGGAAAAATATTGAGCAGAAACGCTGGGAGCTTGAGAAAAAAATCGCCAAAAGCAAAGAGGACACGGCTATTTTGGGAAAAAATTACGATGAAATATTGCGCAAACAGATGGCCGTGGAAATCAGGGCCGAAGATATTGATATTTTATTGCGCCGTTCGTTCGCGGACGCGGAGAAGGTTTTAAGCGTAAGAAGCCAGCAGAAAGAGCGAATTGAAGCGGCCAAGAAACAGGAAATCGAAAGCCGAAGCGAGCAACTACGGCCGCTTTTGCCGGTTTTGCAGCCTGTCCGGGAAGCCGGCGCCCTGTCTGTAAAAAAAGATGAAGGAGGCGCCCGGCCGGCGCATTTGCCGTCGGAGCAAAGACCTGCCCCGATAGGCGAAGAGACTTTTTCAGAAGCCGAAGTCCAGACTGCCGCCAAAATCCAGCAAAAAGCCCGGGAAAGAGAAAGAGAGAAGAAGCTGGCCTTAATCCAGCAGCAAGCCCAGGCCCAAAGAGAATCACCGGTGCTCCCGAAAATCAAGGGCCCCATTTCCAAGGCCGACATATTGCTCAAGCTTTCCCAGGTTTCGCCCGAAGAACAGGCAAACCGGGAACGTTTTTTGGCGCGGGTAGCGGGCCGCGCTCCTAATTTCGCGATAAAACCGGAGAGAAACGGCAAAGAGATTATGTTCAGGCCCTTAATCAGGAAATCGTCGTTTTTTGAGAAGATTCTGGCAAGAGTTTTTTTCCTTTTGACAATTTTTGTAATAGTGGCCGGTCTGGCAGCCCTGGTTTATTTTTACGTTATTTCGCCCGGGCCAAAAGTCCATTCACCCTCCGCTCCCGTTGTTGGCGAAAGCCCGGCTGCTTCAGTTCCTTTGCCCGAACCGGTTTCCGCAGAACCTTCCGCGACTACCAGCGCGCCGGAAATTATCGCGACCACCACCACTCCGACAAGCGTTCCGGCCGTTGTCCTGCCCGAGCCTTTGATCGCGGTGGGCACCACGACTGTTTTCGAAGCGCCCGCGGACGCTTCTATGGACAATTTGCTTAAAATAGCCCTGCAAGACAATCGCGGGAGCGGCCTGAACGAGATAGTTTTCAAGGCCAGCGGCGATGTATTACTAGGCCTGAACGATGTCTTGGCTGTTATGCGCTCGTCATGGCCGGAGAACATCGGCCAGCAGCTGGACAGCGCCAGCACTCTGCTGGTTTCGGGCGAGGCTTCCGTAAGCCGTTTCGGTTTTATAGTTAAGGTCAAAGACAGTTCTGCTGTCGCGGCCGCGATGAAAGCCTGGGAGCCGGACATGGAAAACGACTGGGCCGCGCTTTGGACGGCTTTGGGTAAAACCGGACCCGCTCTCAACCGCTATTTTCTCAACGCCAAGTATCAGGGCGTATCTTTTCGCTATCAGACATTTACTAAGCAGGACTTCGGCATTTGCTACGCGGTGACGGGCGATTATCTGGCAGTGGCTACTTCTTACTCCCAGATGAAACTGATTTTGGACGCGATTAACGCCATAGCCGGTCGTTAGCTTGCAGGGTATTTTTTTATTTTTTGTTTGTGCTATTATGTTAAAATGTTAAAAAACGGAAATTAACAAGCAAGGTCTTTATCCCACCTTTTGGTGGCGTTTACTTTTTTATGGATAAACAATTCATTGTCAAACAGAGCGAAAAATTAAAAAAAGCGAAAGAAGATTTACAGAAACAGCTGGGGTCTTTCTCGCAGGAAAGCAAGACCAGTGACGGTGGCTGGAACGCCAAAATGCCTCTTTACAACGGCGGCGCCGAGGAGGAGGCGGACGAAGTCGAGGAATTCGCCACCCGTCTCTCACTCAACGACACTTTGCAAGAAGAATTAAAAAAGGTCAATTTAGCTTTGGAAAAAATCAAAAAAGGCACGTATGGCATTTGTGACAAATGCGGCAAGCCGATTTCGGTCGGTCGGCTGGAGGCTTATCCGCAGGCGGATTATTGCAGCAAATGCCAGTAAGGTAATTTTTTACGAATAATATGTCATATTCTTATTTATTCATTATCACTTCGGCTCTTTTGTCTGTAGCGTATGCTCTTTTTTTAGTTTTTAAGATTCAAAAAGCAGCCGCTCCTGCTCCCAAGATTTTAGAAATCGCCGCGGCCATCAAAGAGGGGGCCATGGCTTTTTTGAAGCGGGAGTATAGGACAGTCGGCATTATCGCGGTTGTTTTATTCGCCATACTTGGGTTTGCCCTGGGCTGGAAAGTAGCGTTTGGTTTTTTAACTGGCGCCGTGCTTTCGGCCTTGGCCGGATTTTTGGGCATGGTGGTTTCCACCAAAGCCAATGCCAAGGTGGCTGAAGCTTCGAAACAAAGCCTGAATTCGGCTTTCAGTCTGTCTTTCAAGGGAGGCTCGGTTACCGGCTTTTTGGTTGTCGGGTTGGGGCTTTTGGGCGTTACTTTGTTCTGGCTGGCGACTAAAGATCTGAAGGCTCTGGCCGGCCTAGGATTTGGCGCTTCTTTGATCTCCATCTTTGCCCGTTTGGGCGGCGGCATTTACACCAAGGCCGCTGACGTGGGCGCTGACCTTGTGGGCAAGGTGGAGCAGGGTATTCCCGAAGATGATCCGAGAAACCCGGCGGTGATCGCGGATCAGGTCGGCGACAATGTCGGTGATTGCGCCGGCATGGCCGCTGATTTGTTTGAAACTTATGTTGTCACGATCGCGGCCACGATGATCCTGG
>JAQUKS010000025.1 GCA_028718965.1 Minisyncoccota bacterium | reverse complement strand
TCCGATCTATCGCTATGAATTCGCCTTCTTTTATGTCAAAAGAAACCCCGCACAACGCCCGTGTCTGGGCTTCGCCGTCAGCGTAGGTTTTTTCCAAATCGCGGACTTCTATGATAGGTTTGGCGTTCATTTGTTTTTCTCAAACGTTATTACTTTTTCTCCTTCCCGGAGCCCTTCCAGAATCTCGATGTTTCCATCCGAACCCCGCAGGCCCAAGGTAACCTTTCTTTCTGAAATATCTTTTCCGTTTACGACCCGCACCATCTTATCGCCGTTTTTGGCAATAACGGCTCTGTAGGGCACGGTTAAGGCGTTTTCTTTTTGGGCCGTTAAGATATCAATGTTGGCGGTCATGCCTGATTTGATTTTTTCGCTGTCTTCTTTGAACTCAAAGGTAGTTTTATACGTTGGCACGCCCTCGACAACCGTTTCGGCCGGGTCGATTTTAATGACCATGGCCTCAAAGACCACGTCCGAACCGTAAGCATCCAGCGTAATTCTGGCTGGATCGTTGATTTTCACTTTGGCGATATCAGCCTCGGGAGTGTTGGCTTCAACCTGGAATTTGGCTTCGGAAATCACTGAAACAACAGCGCTGTTGGCGGTAATAATTTGTCCGATTTTGGCGGTTTGTTTGGTTACCAGACCTTTTATCGGCGAGCGCAAAGTGGCTTTGGAAATTTGTATTTCCAGATTTTGAACATTGGCCTGGGCCGCTTTTACCTGAGCTTCCTGCGCCTGAATTTGTTCAACAGTGGCTTTCGCCTGTTTCAGCTCCAGGTCTTTTTGGGCGTTTTTCAGAGAATTTTGAGAGGCGGTTATGTTCTGCTGGTTGGTTATTTTCTGGCTGGCAATGTATTGTTTCTGGGTATTGATCTCGGTAATGGCGGAATTTACATTGGTCCGGCTGGTATTCACATAGCCTTTATAGGCATTGAGGCTGGCAGTCGTAAGATTGGTCGAGGCATTGAGGGCTTCGGTAAGGACGTTTAAAAAGTCTCTTATTATTACCAATTTTTGTTCGCTCGCGATCAGGGCCGCGTCAAGGTTGTCATAATTTGAATCAAGATTGTCTAAAACATTTTTGAGATATTTCAGGGCCTCTCCGCTGGCAACCCTTTGCTGTTCGCTCAATATTTCGTATTGGGAATTGGATGTCTGGAAGGTGATCTGCGGGTTGTCGGTATTGGCATTGGAAAACAAATCGTCGATCTGTTTGTTTACCGCGTCGTCCGCTGAAGCATAAGCGGAGTGCAAAATATCCGCTACGTCGCTGTAGAGATTCAACAAATCGCTGTCGGCTTTGTTTTGAACATCGGCAAGGGCTTTTTCAGCGTTGGCTACTTTGGTCTGTAAAACGCCCAGCTCTTCGCTCCGGGCGCCTTTTTCCAGCTCTTGCAAGTTGGCCTGCTGGATTTCAAGCTGGGCCTTGGCTTCTTTTAGCTGGGCCTGAAGTTCGGAAGTGTCCAGGGCGGCCAGAGCATCGCCAGCTTCCACGGCATCGCCGACATCCGCATAGATACCGGCTACGCGGCCGCTTTTTTCAAAAGCCAGGTCCACGGCATTAGCCGGCTTGACCTTGCCCGTGATGCTTACTTCTTGGATTATGTTTTGAATTTTTGCCGTTGTGAATTCGTAAGGCAGGGGCTTGTTTATCTTGTTCATAATGACGCCGACCGCGATCAGAACGACCACCGCCGCTGGCACCGAGATCCAGATAATGAGTTTTTTCTTTTTCATATTTTTGTTAATCAAAGGATTTTATCATTTTAAGCGCGTTTAATCAACTAAATGCAGCCGTTGACGAATTATTTTCAATACCAAAAAAGCGGTTATCCCTCCGGTCAAAGCAGTGTAAAACTGCGGCCACGACATCATGGCTCCGGCTGAAGCGGCGATCTTTTGGGGAAAAATAAAGCCAAAAAGCGTAACGCTGGACGCGTAAAGAAACAAAAATTTGACCGTTGCCCCTGTTATGGCCCCCAGCCACGCGTTTTTGTTTTTCAAAAGATGGAAAACAACGATCAGGAGAGTGTTGCTCGTGATGATGAAAGGAATCATTGGGATCAGGGCTTGGGGCAGAGTGCCGATTGAGACGGCAATAAGGCTTGGTATGGCTCCGATGGCCACGGCGGAGGGCCAGCCGAGAAGCGCTGTCGATATGAACAAAACAGCGTTGACCATGGTGCCAGTGACGAACTGCTGGTGAAAGAGCGGAGAGAGCATGGCAACTCCCAGCAAGCCCGCGAAACCAGCTAAGCTGGCGATAGACGATCTGTCGATGGATAAAATTTTTACGCGCATGTTTTTAGTTTTTATACTTGGTGTGGCAAATTTTTTCTATTGTTTGATCATCAGTAAGAAATTCTTCGTAAACCTGTTTTACGGCCGGATTTTCGTCGGCTGTTCTCTGGCGTAGCTTTTTATCGATCTGGTAAAGGCCGTCGGCCCGGGCCTGCCTGATCTCCGAGGACACGGGCATGGGCTGACCGCCCCCACCGATACAGCCTCCCGGACAGGCCATTATCTCGCAACAAGAATAGGCCGTGGGATTTTGTTTCAATTCGCGCAGTATTTTTTCCGCATTAGCGATGCCATTGACGACTGCCAGGCGCATTTTCTTGCCGTTTATCATCAGCTCGTTTGTTTTTATTCCTTGCTGGCCCCTCACTGAAGCGATCTCCAGTTTCTTCAGGTTCAGTTTCTTGGCGGCCGATCTCAAGGCCGATTCCATGACCCCGCCCGAAGCGCCGTAAATCACTCCGGCCCCCGAAGGCTGGCCGAAAGGGGTATCGGGATTTTGCTCTTTTATCTTTTTGAAGTCTATTTTCCTTTTTTGAAACAGCCGAGCCAGCTCTCTGGTGGTGAGGACGTAATCAACCGGTCTTAATTCCTTGCCATGCCATTCGATGAAATGCTCCTTTCTTTGGATTTCGTATTTTTTGGCCACGCAGGGCATTATCGAAATAACAGCGATATTCTCGGGGGAAAGATCATTCTTTCGGGCCCAGTAGGTTTTGAGCAATCGACCAAGGATGATGTGCGGAGGACTGGCCGTGGCCAGATTGGCTGTGAATTCGGGCCAGTAGCATTCGATGTATCTTACCCAGGCCGGACAGCAAGACGAAAAAAGGATTTTGTCGCTGTTTTTTTCCAGCTTTTCCAGTAGCTCCTTGGCCTCTTCAATGGTGGTGAAATCAGCTCCGACCGAAACGTCGAAGACGAATTTGGCTCCGATCTGTTTCAGCCCTCCGACGATCTTGTTCGTGGTCACTTCGCCCGGCCTTAGCCCGAATTCCTCCCCGATGCTCGTTCTGATGGACGGGGCGAACTGGAAAACAACGGTTTTTCCTTTTGTGTTTTCAGCTAAGGCCGCGTCAATTTTTTCAAACTCGCCTTCGGCCTCGAAAGCGCCCGACGGGCAGTGGGTAAGGCATTGCCCGCAAAAGATGCACTGTTTGCTTTTTGAGGGAGCGATCTTGTGAAATCCGGCTTCCTCGATTATTTCCAGATAGCCCACCGGGCATATTTCAACGCAGTTGCGGCAGTCGACGCACTTTGACGAATCAAATTGCAAAACAGTATCGCCTTCCTGGGGGCGCATATTAAAGACGGGCCAGTCATCCTTTCGGTCGCTAAGACGCGTAAGGTTTACTTTATATTTTTCGGCCAGGCGCAAGAGCGCGCATTTTCCGTCCCAGACGCAGTCGTCGCATTCTTCCCTGTGCTGGCTGAAAAGCAGCTCAAGGTTGGTTTTCCTTAGTCCGGCAAGCTCCGGCGATTCGCTGATTATTTCCATTCCCTCAAGCGCCATGGTCGAGCAGGCGGTCTGGGGTAAGGCATATCCTTTTATCTCAACCAGGCAAAGGCGGCAGGTGGCTTGCGGGGGCAGGTCAGGGTGATGACACAGGGTGGGTATGTCAATGCCGTTCTCTCTGGCTATTCGCAGGATCGTTCGGCCTTCTTCGGCCCTGATTTTCTTGCCGTTGATTTTTATCGTTATCTTTTTCATTTTAGAGGCGCAAAAGCATTACGATTTCATCGATAAGCTTACCTTTGTATTGAAACTGTTTGGGTACTCTGCTAACGGCCCTGAATCCCATTTTTTCGTAAAGCCCGATGGCCGGTTTGTTGTTGGCGAAAACGCCCAGCTTGATGAACTTTGGCTTTGGCTTTAAATCCTTTTTGGCCATTTCGATTATTCGCGCCATCAAATAGCCGCCCAATCCCATGCCCCGCCAGCCGTTTTTGATGCAGATGCCGAATTCCCCGATGTGGGCTTTGCGGTATTTTTCAAGACTGATGTTGGCGTTGGCTATGATCTTGCCTTCGCTTTCAGCCACCAGGCACAGCGTTTTTTTAGCCTTTATGTTTTTTGTCTCACCCTTGATCCATTCTTTTTCGTCTTTCAAGCTTTGTTTTCGGTTGATCAATAATTTAGCGTCTTCGCCTATCAGTGAATTGATGAAGCATTGGAAATCTTTGGCTCGTTTCAAGTCAGCTGTGTCAAGGCTTCTTATGTTTATCTTTTTGCCTTTGAATTCTTTGACTGGCATAACTTTTCTTTTCATAATTTTACCATACCAGAGGCCTAAGCCAAAATAATCCGAGCCATCCGCCAGCGGCTCGTTGAAAACGCGGCCGGATGAGAGTAAATTAGAATAAACAGCAGTATAATTAATAGAAAGACTATGACAGATCAGCTTTTCCCTAACGAAAAAATAATCATAACCGAATACTTTGACGTGCATCAGGACTGGGCCGTGCCCATACCCGGATTCTTTATCATTGCTTCAAGGAAAGGCAGGGTTTCATTGAACGAGTTCGCTGACAATGAGGCTAGTGAGTTTTTCGCGCTTTTGAGAAAATTAAGAAAAGGAATGAAAGATGTTTTGGGCATTGAGAATGTTTGTCTTTTTCAGGATGAAGCCACTCATCATCGTTTATTCCATCTTTGGATATTTCCGCGTTATCCATGGATGGACGAGTTTGGCACCAGGATAGAATCAATTCGGCCGGCCATTGAGCACGCCAAACAGAATATGGTCAACGAAAAGGCGCTCCGCGAAGTGAAGGATATGGTAAAAACAATGGGGGAGTATATGCGGAATTTTCCTTCGTAGAAACGCAAAGGTAAATTTATGGACATTGAAAAGGAAATAATCGAAATCAAAGAACGCAACAAGAGAGTGGAAATCGACAAGGCCTGGGAAACAAGCTTGACGCGCCGGATATTGCTCATTGCTTTTACGTATTTGGCCATCGGCCTTTACATGAGAGCTATTGGCATCGCTAGGCCGTGGCTCAACGCCATCGTGCCGGCCGTCGGGTTTTTGCTTTCGACTTTGACCTTGCCGTTTTTTAAAAAGGTCTGGATCAAACACGTTGATAAAAAATAAAGAACATGAAAAAAACATTGATTACGATAATTGTCATTGTCTTGGTCATTGTCGGAGTCGGGGCGTGGTTTGTCTCTGAAAGACAGAAGAAGGGGAGTGATACGGTCAATCAGGCGGGCAATCAGTCCATAGGACAGGGATATGTCCTAATAAGCCAGGTCAATTATGTCTGCGATGAGGACAAAACCATTGAGGCTGATTATTATGAGGGTCCGGAGGCGCCAGCTCCCCAGCCTGGCGAGCCCCCAACCCCAAGGGGCAGGGTAGAAATCTCTTTGAGCGACGGCCGTCAGATGACTTTGCCTCAAACCATTTCAGCGAGCGGCATACGTTACGCCAACAGCGACGAATCTGTTATCTTCTGGAGCAAAGGCCAGGGAGCTTTTATTGTCGAAAATGAGGTTCAAACGTATTCGGAGTGCGTTTCCACGCCCTAGTGGTGGCGCCTGCTTTTGCCGGATACTTAATTGTCAAACTTTTGAAATATGGGAAAAGTCTTTCGTAAATTTTTGGAGAGAAAGCTCAACGCGAAAGCCGAAACAGCCGGCCAGGTGAGAGACGGCGGTCGTTTTGACAAGCTTTTCGCCGCGGCCGGAAGAAGATGGGGTCTGGCTACTAAACTGGAGCACATCAAAAATCGCGGCAGGCAAAATAAAAAATAAAAACAAAAAATAGATATGAAAAAAATCATTGTTCCGATCATCATCCTGGCGGTCATTCTGCTGGGAGGGGGCATGTGGGCCTGGCAAAGCGGTCTTTTGCGAATGTCCGGAGGCGCGGGCGGGCAAGCCAGTAGCCAGCCCGTTGAAAACGCGGAAAGCGGCGTTTTTGAAAAAGGCAATCCTTTCACCGTGGAGGTCAATCCGGTGGCTGGATATAAAAACCCGTTCAGCGAATAAATAATTTAAAAAATATTTTAAATATGAAAAAAATTATTTTATTTTTAACGGCTGTTGTCCTATCAATCGGCACGCTGGCATCGGTTCAACCGGCTCAAGCTCAAGGGTTTTCCGCCAAGGCCGAAGCGCTTAGTTATCCGATCAACCTTTTGGGTAATTGCCAAAACCAGCAGGATTGTAAGGCTTTTTGCGACAAGCCCGAGAACATGATGGCTTGCGTTGATTACGGGCAGGCCAATGGTATGATCAGCAAAGAGGAGGCCGGTTTGGCCAAGAAAGTCATTCCCAAGATCATGGCCGGCCAAACGCCAGGCGGATGTAAAGACAAGAATGAGTGCGAGAATTACTGCCAGAGCGATAATTCGCGCCTGGTCGAGTGCGTTGCTTTTGCCGAGGAAGTGGGCGCTTTGCCGGTCGATGAACTGGCCCAGGCCAAAAAAGTGGCCAAGGTGCTGCAGGAGGGAACTCAAACGCCCGGCAGTTGTTCAAACAAGAAGACCTGCGAACAATATTGCGCCGATACCGCTCACATAGAGGAATGTCTTGTTTTTGCTGAAAAAGCGCAGATACTTCCTGCTGAAGAGATTGTTGAGGCCAGAAAGGTTATGAAATTTTTGCAATCGGGCGAAACTCCGGGCAAGTGCGCCACAAAAGCGACGTGCAAGGATTATTGCGACAAAGAGGAAAATTTCGAAGAATGTATCTCGTTCGCCCAAGAAGCCGGTTTTGTGAGCGAGCAGGAGGCGGATATGGCGCGCAAAACAGGAGGCAAAGGCCCGGGCGGTTGCAGAAGCGAAAAAGACTGCGCTGATTATTGCAATCTTGACGAACATGCTAAAGAGTGCGCCGATTTTGCCATTGGCAAGAGCCTGGTGAGCGACGAAGAGGCCGATAAGATAAAGCACGGAGCGGCGCAGTTAAGAGAAGGCTTGGCGCAGATCCCCCAGGATGCCAGGGCTGAAGTTGACCAGTGTCTGGCCGCTTTGCTCGGCCAGGAAAATTTTGCCAAACTACAGGCCGGAGAGGATATTTTTTTAACCAAAAAACAGGGAGACGGCATCGGGCCTTGCATTGAGTCAGTGATGGCCAATTACGCCAAGAAGATGGCCGAACAGGCGGCAGCAGGGGCAGGGGCGGCCGCAGCCGGGGCCGGAGGGGCTGCGGGTTCAGGCGGCGGTCCGGCTCAAGGACAAAACGCTCCGCCGGCTGATATTCCTGTCGGAGCCGCTCCGCCGGCCGGCTATAAACCAGACGCGGCCATGTGCGCTCAATTCAAAACCGCGCCTTCCTGTAGCGTAGTGCCAGCTAGCGTGCGCGGTTTATGCGAGCAGTGCCGCTGATATTCACTGGAATTAATGAAAAAGCCCGTCCTGTGAGACGGGCTTTTTGTCTGGCGGGCTTTTTTTATAAAAGTTTGGCCATGGCTGATTTGAAAGGCCCGGCGGCCATTCGCCCCAAGGGGCAGAACGCGGTTTTTTCCAGGGCCGTGAAAAGCTCATCCAGGCTTTGTTTTTCAGCCAGGATTTTTTCTTTGCCCCCGGCAATCGTCTCAAGGATTCTGTAAAGCCCTTCCCGGCAGGGCGTGCATTTGTCGCAGTTGTTGTTGACGAAGAATTCGGCCCAGGCTTTCATCAGATCAAGCACGTCGGTTCGCAATCTGTCGTAGATCACTATCGAGCCGGTTCCTTTGACAGGCTGATCAAGTTCTTTGGCGAGCATGATTGTCCCGGCCGCGCCTCCTCCGATTTGCGCGAAGAAATCGAAATCGGGATAATTGTCCGTTTTTTGCAGGATCTGTCTTACGGTGTCGGTTTCGGGCAGTTCGAAAACCCCTTTATTGGCAGCATCCCCTTCGATTGAGTAAAAGCGATGGCCTTGGTATTCGTTTTTTGCTATTTTGCTTATCCAGTAGAAAGTTTCCACGTTTTGGACAAGGGTGGGCTTTCCCCAGAGGCCGGCCTGGGTGGGGTAGGGTGGTTTGAGGCGCGGTTCGGCGCGCTTCCCTTCAATCACGTTTAGCAGAGCGGTTTCTTCTCCGGCAATATAGCCGCCCGGCTCTTCAAAAAGGATTACGGGCATATTGCCCGAAAGGTTTTTGAGCGTTTGGGAAAAGCGGGCATAATAATCCTTGTTCAGGTAGATGTAGGCCTGGGAGTTGTCGATGGTTTTCAGGGCTGTTTTGACGCCGTTGATGAGTTCTTCGGGATATTTTTCAAGTATGTGGCCGTCTTTGAAAACCATGGGTTCGCCTTCCGAACCGTTGCAGACGATATATTTTTGATTTGAGGGCGCGTCTTTTACCGCCTGCCATTTTTGCCACACCGGGAATCCCGAACCGCTCCGTCCGGTTAATCCGCTATTCTTTAGTTCTTGGATGATCTCTTTGGTCATGTATAATACGCTATTTTATCATTTTTCAAAGCGGCCGGCCAAGTGCCGGAGCTTTTTTATTTTTCCGGAAATTCTATCAGATCGATTCCTCTTTCTTTCAGAGTTTCGTCGATTTTGTTCCAGATATCAATCGCTTTTTGATTATACGGCCCGTGTTCTTTGTTTTTCGAAGCGGCCGACATGCCCCAGCCTTTGTCAGCGTCCGCGGAGCCTTTTAATACTCCCTTGAGAGTGGAGTCGATTTTCATGTATAGCTCGTGCTTGATATCTTCCGCTCCGTAGTAAGAGGGGTCCTCGCTGGCCAATTCTTTCGCTTCCGTGAAAATGTCTTCCAGCGTCTTCACTATCGTGTTGATTTCTTCGCTGGTATAATTTTCGTTTTTTGCCAGCTTAACGATTTCTTTGACGATGATGCCGGATTTAGCGATGAGGTCGTTGTATTTTTGTTTTTTTTCTTGCGAATTCTCCGGTTTCGAATCTTTGAAATTTTCCGTAGACATATTTTTTGTTCGTGTTTTTGATATTATATCATAAAAGAACATATCCCGCTCGCGGGGGACATGCTCTTGTTCTTAAAATCGTCTTGGAAAGGAAAAGCCGCCCTTTAGTGTAGATTCGGGCGGCTTTGTTCGGGCGCTATTTGGTTGTCGGGGATTGCCCCTGCGCTCCGTGACAGCCATTGGCACATCCGCATTCATTGGCGCAATCGCAGGATTTTCCGTTGTCGGTGCAATGGCAGTCACGACCATTTTCCCGGCACGGGCATGATCGAGGAGGGCTTGCGTCGTTTGACTGTCCGGCTGGCTGAAGATCACTGGCGAATTGATACTGCCTGGCCATCACGATTCCCGTGGAAGCGGCCGCTACCAGCAGCATCACCGCCAGATAAGCGATATACTTTGACATAGTCGTGGGGAATTTAAGATTTTATGAGCGACCTTTCACCGGCGTTTCAATCATTATTACAAGTTATGGTTTGATTTTATTTCCGGAGCAGGGGCAATCGTGTTGTCCGCATAATCCGGCCGCTTCACAGCCGCAGCCGCTGCGGTAAAGCGGCGAGATGACCGGCCATTCGTTTCTTTGAGAACGTTCCAAAAGCGTGCTGTGAAAGGCAGTTCTTAAAACCAAAATGCTGATGCCCGCCACCGCGACGATGAAAAAGGCCAGCCCCACGGCCAGAGGTTTTTTATAAAAAAAAGAGAATTTTTTGGCCAAAAAAACACCGAAAGCCGTTGAAAGAAAGGCCCAGATCGACAGAATCAGAAGCAGATACGACATTTCGTTTACCTGCAGGGCGAAAGCGACGAAGCTTGCCAGAAAAACCGCCAGACAGAAAGAAAGCGATATTAAAATAAAATAAATCGCTGTTTTGAGGGTAAAAAACAGTCTCGGTCTGGCCTTGATCTTTCCGGCCTTTATTTCATCCATAACCTTTCCGGTTATGCCGTTGTTTTTTGCTGGTTTTTCCATATATTTTTGTTATCGCACGACTTTTTTAAAATATCTTTGGCTCTTTTCAGCCTTACCCCGACGGTGGAGAGAGGGGCTCGCAGGATCTCGGCTATTTCCCCGTATGACATATTTTCCAGGTAGTAAAAAACTATCACCTCCTTGTATCTGGCAGGGAGTTCTTCCAAACACTGCTCAAGGATTTTCGCGAGCATTGTTTTCTCGGCTTTGTCTTCCAGCTCTTGTTTTCCGGAATTGAGACGCGGCCAAAAAACATCAAAATCAAGAAGAGGCAGTTCTTTTTTCTTTTTCAGGAAATTGACCAGTTCGTTGTGGGCGATGCGATAAAGCCAGGTGGAGAATTTCAGCTTGGTATTGAAAGAGTTGATGTGGCTGAAGGCTTTCAGAAAAACATTCTGCGCGATGTCGTTGACGGTTTCCTGCTCCTGGATGAACCTGCGGATGTAATTCTTTATTTTCGTTTCGTATTTTTCCGCCAGAAGACCGAAAGCTTCTTTGTCGCCTTTTTGAACCGATCGGGCGATTTGCTCGTCGTTTCGAACGGAAGGTTGTGTTTGCGCCATAACATTACTACAAACATCATCTCTTTTTTCTTTCATTGGGTCAAGCTTACGCGTGCTTCCGCATATTCCGATATTGGATTTGACATTATCTCTCGGAAATATTAAATTAACAATAATCAATTCAATATTCCGCGTTTTTCAAATGACGCGGGGTTTATCAAGAGAGCAGGTGAGGGACTGGCCCTATGATCCTGCCGACAACCGCTCGGACCGACAATCCGGGAAAGGTGCCAAATCCAGCTTCGCTTCGCGGAGAAAGATAAATGGTCGATTACTATCTTTCTCTATAATGGCGGGAAAGATTTTTAGTTTAATCAAAAATATATCCATATGTTCAATAGTTCAAAAATTTACACGGTAGAGAGCGTGACCAGCGGCCATCCTGATAAGATATGCGACCAGATTTCAGACGCGGTGCTTGACGCCTGCTTGAGAGATGACCCCAAAAGCAGGGTAGCCATTGAGTCGTTCGGCGGGCACAATCTTTTGATAGTCGGGGGAGAAGTGACAACCATGGCCAAAGTTGATTTCAAAAGCGTGGCTGGGAAGGTATACCGCGACATCGGCTATAACGACAGCGTTAAGTTCATAGCAAACGTTGTCTGCCAGTCGCCTGACATTGCCATGGGCGTTGATACTGGCGGGGCGGGAGATCAGGGCATAATGTATGGCTATGCCAGCGATGAAACGCCGGAGCTTTTGCCTTTTGGCGTGCCTTTGGCGCACAAGCTGGTAAAGGGATTGGAACATTTGCGAAAGAGCGGCGAGGTAAGCTGGCTAAGGCCGGACGGTAAGTCGCAGATAACCATTGAAAACGGCCGCGTCAAAACGATTTTGATTAGCTGCCATCACGATGAGAATGTTTCGCAGGAAGAGATCCGCCAGACCCTGATCGAGAAATTGATCAGGCCCTTGGCGGGGGATATTAACGGTATTGAGATCCTGGTCAATCCAACGGGCAAGTTCTGCCAAGGCGGATTTGACGCTGACACCGGCTTGACCGGACGCAAGATCATGGTTGACACTTATTGCGGTTTGGCGCCGCACGGCGGAGGGTGTTTTTCGGGCAAAGATCCGACCAAAGTCGATCGCTCGGCCGCTTATATGGCGCGTTTCGCGGCTAAAAACATCGTGGCCAATGGTTTGGCCAAGAAATGTCTGGTTTCAGTGGCTTATGCCATAGGACGGGCCGAGCCTTTGATGGTTGAAGCCATTGACGAGAAAGGAGAAAGCGTTGCGGAGGTCATAAAGGATAAATTTGATTTTCGTCCCAGAGCCATAATTGAACGTTTGAACCTGCAAAGACCGATCTATCTTCAAACAGCCGCCTACGGCCATTTCGGCAAGGACGGATTGCCCTGGGAGGAGGTTATAGTAATTTGATACAATGATTTTTTTAATTAAAATCCCCAGAGCAGAACGTATAACTTATTTTTCTGTAAAACAAAATACTCCTTTAAAGGAGTATTTTGTTTTAACCGTCGGGCTGCCCGGTAGCGCGCCGGGGCCGCCATCACCCCAAGATGGTATACTACTTTTATACTACAGCCCGTTCAGCCCAGCGGGGCTAGTATTATTTAGTCTTGCTCAACGACTTGATGCATTTGGCACAGGCCAAAATGCGCTGTCCGGCGAATGGCCGAAATTTTTTGCTGGATACATCCTGGGGATTTTTAGGCACGCGAAACCACTGCAAGTTGGGGTATTTGCGCACCTTGGGAGCGGGATTGTATTTGCCTCTTAATTTGTTGTATTTGCCAAATAGCAAAGAGCCTTTTTGGCATACCGCGCATATCTTAGCCATAAGTTTATTGAGTTATATTTTGATATTACAGGATTTTTTTAATTTTGCAAACCCGACTCCGCGCTTTTCGCGTTCGCACTCTTTCAAAAGTACGGGATAAAATGTTATATTATGTTTAATAATTTATCAATATGCTTATAGATACTTTGTTTACGAACCCTGTTTCCTATCTGATGATGGCTGTTTCTTTGCTTTTCGCTTTGACAGTTCATGAATATTTCCACGCGCAGATGGCCGACTGGCAGGGCGATAAAACAGCCCGTGAAATGGGCCGCCTTACCGTCAACCCGCTGGCCCATCTGGACGCGATGGGCGCTTTATTTATCTTTACCGTGGGATTTGGCTGGGGCAAGCCCGTGCCCTTCAACTATTACGCCTTAAAAAATAAAAGGTGGGGGCCGGCTTTGATAGCCCTGGCCGGACCGCTCGCCAATTTTACGATGGCTTTGGCCGTGGGGCTTATTTTGCGGCTCGGTCATATTGGCAACGTCCAGCTGGTCAACTTTTTCGCGATGTTTGTCTGGCTCAACGTGATTCTCGGAGTTTTCAATTTGATTCCCGTGCCGCCCCTGGACGGCTCGCATTTGATTTTGGCGGTGTGGCCCTGGAAATGGGAGAAGCACCGGGTTGCCTTTATGCGGGGCGGGTTCTTGGCAATCATTGTGGCGATGTTTTTTATGATGTATATCGGAGGCCCATACATCGCCCGGCCCATCTTTTCTTTGATTACCGGCCTGCCCATAACCTTTTAAGATTATGAATCAGGAGACGCGAACCTGTCAAAATTGCAAAAATCAGTTCTCTATCGAACCAGAGGACTTTTTATTTTACGAAAAGGTAAAAGTGCCCCCGCCAACCTGGTGTCCGGAGTGCCGCTCTTTGCGCAGGGTGCTATGGAGGAACGAAGCAATGCTCTATAAACGTCCGGACAGTCGCACGGGAAAGATTATTTTTTCTATGTTTCCCGCGTCTTCGCCGCTCAAAGTATGGGAAGAGAGTGATTGGCAAAGCGATATTTGGGAAGCCGGGGAATACGGCCGTGATTATGAATGGGGAAAACCCCTTTTGGAGCAATTCTTTGAGCTTATGCGGGATATTCCTTGGCCAAGCCGTTCTATCAGTGTTGGCGTGGTGGGCAGCGATTATTCTAATAATGCTTCTTATATAAAGAACTGTTATTTGGTTTTTGGCACCGGCGAATCCGAGGACTGTTATTGTTCCGACAATTTGGTTAAGGCAAAAAATGCTTTTGACAGCGCCTATTGTGGCAATGTTGAGCTCACATACGAGACCTTTAACAGTAATCACTGTTATAGGGCGTTTTTCTCTTTAGACTGCGAGGATTGCACCGATATTATGTTTTGTTTCAATTGCGTCGGATCAAGCCATTGCTTTGGTTGCACAGGGCTGCGCAACAAGTCGTATTATATTTTTAACCAGCCATATTCCAAGGAAGAATATCAGAAATATTTAGATGGCCTAAACCTTGGATCTTTCAAAAGCATCGAGGAATTAAAGAAAAAGACGAAAGATTTATGGTTGAAACAGCCAGTTAAATTCATGCATGGCCGTCACAACACAAATGTCAGCGGCGAATACATTTATAACTCCAGGAATGTAAAAAATTGCTGGCAGGTAGTTAATGGAGATGGTTTGAAATATTGCCAAGGCCTTTTTACCGGATCTCCCAGAGATTCTTATGACAGTTTTCGTCTTTTTTATAATAATGAGCTTGTATATGAAAGCGTAGTTTGCGGACATGATATCTCAAAGCTCAAATTTTGTTTTGAATGTCATCCGGCTTGCCGTGATTTGCAGTATTGTATCTGGTGTATGTCATGTTCCCACCTCTTCGCCTGCATCGGCCTGCGTAACAAGCACCACTGCATCCTCAACAAACAATACACCAAAGAACAATACGAAGCCCTCCTCCCCAGAATCATCCAGCACATGTCAGACATGCCCTACCAAGACAGAAAAGGCAGAACATACACCTACGGAGAGTTCTTCCCACCAGAACTCTCACCCTTCGCCTACAACGAAACCATAGCCCAGGAATACTTCCCCCTCACCAAACAACAAGCCATTGAACAAGGATACTCCTGGAAAGACCCGGAGGAAAGGAACTACACCATAGACATCAAATCCCAAGCTCTCCCAGACAACATCAAGGATGTGCCAGATGACATTATCGGTAAGGTAATTGAGTGCGGCCACAAAGGAACTTGTAATGAACAATGCACTGAAGCTTTTAAGATTATTGAGCCCGAGCTGGCCTTTTATCGCCGGATGAACCTGCCCCTACCCCGTCTCTGCCCCAACTGTCGTCATTACCAACGGCTCAAACAACGCAACCCCCTCAAGCTCTGGAAGCGCCAGTGC
>JAQUKS010000024.1:6250-15343 GCA_028718965.1 Minisyncoccota bacterium | reverse complement strand
AGGCCATTCCTCTGATGATCAAGCAGGGGGGCGGCAAGATAGTCAATGTCGCCTCGATAGCGGGCTTGGTGGGGTTTGAAAACTCGGGCCCATATTGCGCCTCAAAAGGAGGCATTATCGCTTTGAGCCGTTCAATGGCCCTTGAATGCGCCAAGAACAGAATCAACGTCAATTGCATCGCTCCCGGAATAATCAAAACAGCGATGACAAAGGATATGCTCGATGACTCTTCGGTAAGAGCCACGTTTGAGGCTCAAACACCGTATCCCCGTTTGGGCGAGCCCGAAGACATAGCCAAAGCCGCTTTATATCTTTCCTGCGATGATTCGGACTTTGTTACCGGAGAGGTTCTGGTGGTTGACGGGGGTTGGACAACCAAATAATTCTCTATCTATCCATAATTGAGTGATAAAGTAAGGAGTCAAGCTCCTTACTTTTATTTTTGCTTGCTTAAAGAGCATTTTTCAAGTAATATAAGCAAATATGGCAGAAAAGAACAACACAATTACGCGACAACCCGTGGTGGTGATCATGGGCCATGTTGACCACGGCAAATCGTCTCTTTTGGAAGCGATCAGAGAGGACTTTGTCATAACCTCGAAAGAGTCGGGGGGAATAACCCAGCATATCGGAGCTTACGAAGCCGATTTTCAGGGCAAAAGAATCACCTTTATCGACACCCCGGGGCACGAGGCTTTTTCAGCCATGAGGCAGAGGGGGGCCAATGCCGCTGACATCGCCATACTGGTCGTTGACGCCGTTGAAGGGGTAAAGCCGCAGACAAAAGAGGCCCTGGACTTTATAAAAAAGGCGGAGATCCCCATGATCGTCGCTTTCAATAAGATCGACAAACCCGGATCAGACCCGGAAAAGGTAAAAAGAGAGCTGTCGCAGATGAATGTTTTGGTTGAGTCGTATGGCGGCCAGACGCCATCCTGCGAGGTTTCAGCCAAAACAAAGCAGGGCATCAAGGAACTGCTTGAAACCATCGTGCTGGTGGCTGAAATGGAACAGCTTGAAGCTGACCCTAAAAGCGTTTTCAGAGGCGTGATCATCGAGAGCGCCCTTGACAGCAAAAAAGGGCCTCTGGCCACTCTTTTGGTGCTTGAGGGTGTTCTTAAGGAGGGCGATCTTGCAGCCACTGACAGAGTAATGGGCAAGCTCCGCAATCTGTCCGATTTTCAGGGGACTGTGATGAAAGAAGCGCTTCCCGGCCGGCCGGTTCGTGTTTTGGGCTTTGAACAGCCTCCGGCCGTGGGGGAAGAGTGCAAAGTGTTCTCCAGCAAAGAGGCCGCGCTTGAACAGCTGAAAAAAATTAAGGAATGTCCCAAAGCACCGAAAGTTAGAACGCCAGAGGGCGTCGAGACTCTGAACATTATTCTTAAAACCGATGTCTTGGGCTCTTGCGAAGCAATCCTGGGTGTTTTGCAGAACATTCCCCAGGACAAGGTGGTTTTGCGTTTTTTAAGGGTTGAAACGGGCGACATCAACGCCTCGGACGTGATTCTGGCCGAGCAGGCTCCGGCCAAAATATTCGGTTTCAGAGTGAAAACCGACGAAAAAACCGTTGTCTTGGCCAGACAAAGGGAAATAAAAATAAGGACGTTTGACGTCATTTATGATTTGGTTCAGGAGGTAAGGAAGGTGATGACCTCGTCCCTTTCTCCGGAAATAGTGAGAAAAGACCTGGCCAAACTAAAGGCTCTGATAGTTTTTAAGCGCGAGAAGGGCGAGCAGATCATCGGATGCCGGGTATTGAGCGGAGAGGTGGTAAGGAACGTCAAGACGGAAATCGTCAGGGATGAAGAGGTGATAGGCATTGGCAGGATTCGCGGTCTTCAAAAGGATAAAAAGGAGATAGGCAAGGCCGAGAAAGGCCAGGAAATAGGCATTCTTTTGCAAAGCGACATCATGGTCGAGGAGAATGACTTTCTTACCGCTTTCACCGAAGAAAAAGAAAAGGCCACTCTTTAATATTTCATTTTTATCCTTACCGTTTTGTTCCAGAGGCGGGAGGGGATGAATAGTGTCAATCAATGGCCACAGAACAGCGAATCAAGAAGATAAACGAACTGCTCAAGCGTCAGATCGGGAGGATCATTTTGGAAGCGATCGATTTTCCCAGCAATGTTTTGGTTACGGTGAGCCGCGTTGAGTCTTCCCAGGACGTCACGCATTGCAAGGTTTTCATATCCGTTTTTCCCGAATCGGAGATTAAGAACACGCTCGCGGTTTTGGACAAGGTGATTTATTTCATACAGCAGTCTTTAAACAAAAGCCTGAAGATGCGCCCAGTGCCCCAGATCAGGTTTGTCGAGGAAGAGAGAGTCGGGGACGTCCAGCGTGTTGAGAACATTCTGGACAAGGTTAAGACGGAAGGCGGAGAGTAATATGGCGTGGTACCCAAGAAGTTAGGGAGCGGTCTGCAAAACCGTTTACGCGGGTGCGATTCCCGCCCACGCCTCATATTAAAAATTTGCCCGGGTGGTGGAATGGTTTACACGCAGCACTTAAAATGCTGTGAGCTTTGCTCATGTGGGTTCGACTCCCACCCCGGGCACAAAAATTTTTGTAAAAAATTTTTGGGTACGGGGAGAAAGCCAACTGCTTGGCTTTCGCTGGGAGGAGAACGCCGGAGCGATGTTTCGCCACCAGGCGAAACCGCGAGGCGGTGGCCAGCCCGAGCCGAGCGACGGCGAGGCGAGAGGCGAGGCCGACTCCCACCCCGGGCACTAATTATTTTATGCAGGACCTCACGCAAATAGTTGTCCAAGTGCTCGGCTGGGTCGGCAGTTTCTTGATTGTTTTGGCTTATTTTCTTGTTTCGCGTAAAAAGGTTAGTGGCGCGAGTAGGAAGTATCAGCTGATTAATCTTTTCGGCGCCATTGGCGTTGGCATTAATGTTTTGCATCAGCATGCGTGGCCGGCTCTGGCTTTAGAGATTATTTGGGCCGTTATTGCTCTGGCGACTCTTTTGAAAGGCAAACGGTCGGAAACAGTTTAAGGCATGGCAAACTTATGGCGATAAACCAAGAACCGAATATACACGAACTGGTTGTTTGCGCCAACATATTCGTCAGGAAAGACGGTAGATATCTTTTATTGAAACGTTCGCCGAAAAAGAAATTCGCGCCCAATGTTATCCATCCAATCGGCGGTAAGCTGGATAACAATGAGAACCCGTTTATCGGTTCGCAAAGAGAACTCCTGGAAGAGGCCGGTATCAAAGTAAAAAGCCTGAAATTGGAAGCGGTTATTCTGGAGATATCGCCCCATAAAAAAGAAATGGAAAATAACTGGCTTATTTTTCATTTTTCCGGTGATTATGATTCAGGCGAGCTTATAAAAACAGAAGAGGGAGAGTTTGTTTGGCTGGAACCGGAAGAGATCGCCAAGCAGGATTTGTTTCCGTCGGTGGAGCAGGTTATCGGCAACATTTTGAACCCCAGTGATGGCACGGTGTTTGCCACTTTCGAGTATGATGATAATGGAAAAATTATTGAAAGAACGAAAAAGATCGATAAGTGCGCGCTGCTGTAGTAAGAATTCAATGTTTTCAAAATGCCCCAAGACATTGAAATAGAAATACAGGTAAACGTTGAGAAAATTGAACCGCTTTTGGGTTTTCTGGCTGAAAACGGCGAGTTCGTTTCGGAAAAACGGCAGATCGACGAATATTTTACGCCTTATCATCGGGATTTTTTGGCTGTCCGGCCGGCTGTCGAATGGTTGAGGCTAAGGAATAGCCAGGGCAATTTTTCCCTGACTTATAAGAATTGGCATGTCGACGAACAGGGCAAAAGCCAGTATTGCGACGAATACGAAACGAAATTGGACGACTTGGAACAGATGAGGAAGATATTGATCGCCTTGAATCTCAAATCGCTGGCAGTCGTGGATAAGACGCGCCGAACTTATCTTTATCAGGATTACGAGGTGGCCGTTGATAAAGTCGCGAACCTGGGAGATTTCGTGGAGATTGAGTGGAAAGGCAAGGGCCGGGACATTGAGCCGAAAAAGATCACCGACGCGATGGTAAAATTTTTGAAAGATAGCGGTTGCGGGGAGGTTAAACGGAACTATCAGGGATACCCGTTTTTGTTGATGTTTCCCGATGAAGCCAAATATGAAATTTTATGAAACCGGAATTCTCTAGAAATTACCGTGATTTTTCTTCAGCCGCCAAAGAAGCGGGCTTTAATGACGTTGACGAGAGAAAATTGGCTGCCTTGGACCCGGACTTGTTATTAGAGGGGACCAGCGAAACATTACGGAAACGTTTGACAGGCGAGATGCTGGTCAATTTTTTCAAATTGTTGCAACAAGACACCTCGGCTGATGATAAACAAATTTTGGCAATCGGTAATCTTCTTTACGGTTTCCGCAGTGGCAAGGAGCACATTCTTCGTGAAGCGCGCTCTCTGGATGATTTGACGGAGAAAGAGCTTCGTTTGCTGGGTTTGGCCTGCGGGCTCATCGAGAACGCTTTTTACAAAGGCAATTTGCTTAATTTGCCCGATAAGCAAGCCGCGGCCCTTGCCTTTACTATCAATGTTTTAGCTAAGATCTTCGAGGAGTATCCTGCCAACGAAAGACGGAAAGGTTTCAACGAGGAGAAACTCTCTGAATTCATCGAGCGCGTTGGCGTTTATCGCAAAGAGATGCTTGCGCCCAAAGACGAAAAAACACTCGAAAACGAAAAAAAAGCCATTTTGAGGAGAATTGAAGAAGCCGAAGCCAAAAAACCTGCCGGAGGCTGGGAGAAATATTTCAATGATTCGGGTCTTGTCGGCAGGCTCGAGAGGGCGCGTCAGGATGCCATCGCTCAGCTTTCCGGATTGACCGACCAAGGCAGAGAATGGGTCAGCTGGCATATCGACGCTGTCATAAAGGGTATTGAAGAAAATCTGCCGCGGATCATCGCCTGCTATGAGAAAGCAATTTCGGAAATTTCCAATGCCGCAAAGCTTGATTCTCCTCCCGGCAATTCCCTTTTAAATCTGGCTGATACTTTAAACAATTCTTTGGTCGCGACACTGGTTGCCAGGAACAGCCTTAATTGGACATTGCCTTTGAAAGGTAATGCCAACGCAAAAACGCAACCTGGCACGTTTATTCTTGACTTTGAAGAGATTTACAGGGAGTTGAAAAGGCAGGCTGAAAAATCAGAAACAGGAAAAGCAAAAAAGAAAAGTCTTCAGGATATCGGTGATGTTTATGCTCGAATGAAACTGTCGGAGGCGCTGAACACGTTGGGAATAATTACTGAAAAAAGGCCAGAGGGCCTTTGGGGGGAATATCTTGAAGCCTATGTTAACGCGGCCTTTGAATTGAGAAGGTCAGAGCGAGGCGAAATGGCGGACGCAATATTTATGAATTCCGAAAAACGCATTTTGGAACAAATAGCAACCAAAAGCGTTTCTGTCACAGTGCCTTATTTGATCAAGACATGCCTTATCGTGGACAATAAGATAAATTCGGTAACTGGCGATGACAGGAGGACTAAGTATGAAAATGAGCTGGCATTTCCTCTTTCCGGGAGGTTGTCGGATGGCTCTTTGAGGGGAGATCTGCCCGCTCACTCCTTTACAGGCAAGCGGGACAGCGAGAGGCCGTCTTATGACCATTTGCACTATATGCCCGATGATATGCCTTTCGCGGTATGGGCTTTGAGGTATTTGCGTTCGAATAAGGCCGGGCAAGCAAAACATAGCGAAAAAAATATTTGAATAGTAGGCAATGCTGTTTTCAATTTTTTTATTTGTTTTTTTATTTTTAGCGGCTACGGCTGTTTATGCCGGCTGGCGGGCCGCTCCCTGGGCTCCGACTTTCAAAGATGACAAGGAGCGTTTTTTGCGACTGGCTTGCATCAAACCAGGCCAAAAAGTTTATGATTTGGGCTGCGGGGACGGCCGGCTTGTTGCGGCGGCCGGGAAGGCCGGGGCTATTGCGGTCGGCTTCGAGATATCACTGGTGCCTTATTTTTTTGCCAAATGGCGAATTGCGAACTCGCCGGCCGGCAAGAACTGCCGGATTAAATTCAAAGATTTCTGGAAAGCTGATTTGAGTGATGCGGACGTGGTGTATTTTTTTCTGATGCCAAAGATTTTTGCCAAAATGAAAGCAAAAATGGAAAAGGAGCTCAAGCCCGGCGCCAAAGTTATTATTTATACCTGGCCGATGGACGGCTGGGAGCCGCTGGCCGAGGATTGTCCGAAAGGCAAAACGCCGATTTACGTATATCGGCGGTAGGCGCAAGGAACTCCGTCCCCTAAACAAAAATCCCCTGACAGGGGATTTTTGTTTTTATTATCAATAGTTAGTTGGAGAGAATTTCCATTGTGGTAAATTTTACTCCGAAACAGATGGCCTCTTCCTTGGAAGGGAGCCAAACGTCTACCTGATTGCCGGCTTTTCTCCAGTGCATCCGATCTTCGACCTCCAATACCGTGTCGCCGAAAAGTTCCTGTAGGCGTACCCTCGTGCCGAAGGGTAAGGAATTGTTCGCTATGATACCGCTGCGCACCGATGTGTTGGCCGCGGTAATGAACGGGGTATCGTCGGTTTCTTCGGGTGTTGACGAATAAGCCGTCACCACCACTGCTATCTTTTGGCTAATATCAGGAGAGGGGAGCTTCGCCATGGGCGAAAGGAATGACTGGCTGGTCATAGGCACTTCATGCTCGGTATAGCTCCAGTCGCTCTCCGCAATGGCCTGAAAATGCCAAAAGTATACCCCTATAATACCCACGACGACCATGAAAATCAGTGGGTATGTTTTTCGGGTTAAAAACATATTATGCATTAAATAGTAGCATATTTGGCCCGAAAAGTCAATGGTTTGGGTAATCTATACAGACATATTGCACTTTTTCAGATAACCTGAGGGCATATGAAAATTATGCCCAAATCAACAAAAGAAGAGAAATTTAGATGGATAAAACCCATTTTGGACAAGGAAATATCAATTAGGGATATGGCCAAGGTCTGCCCTTTCTCGGAAAGGTCCCTGAAATACTGGCTGACCAATTTCAGAAAGTTCGGACTTGACGGTTTAGAGAATCGATCGAGAAGGCCAAAGACCAATCCCAACGAAACACCTATCAGAATCAAGGAAAGGATAATTGATCTGCGTCTGGATAAAAAACAATGCGCCTTGAAGATAATGTGGGATTTGCGTGACGAAGGAATAGACATACATTTTCAGACAATCCAAAAAATCATCAAGACAGAGGGGCTTACGAGGAAGTATCGTTTGAGGAAAGCCAGTGCCGCGTATCTTGGAAAACAATGGCTGCCGGGTGAAATGGTTGAAATAGACGTAAAATGGGTGCCTAACAGGGAAAAAGGAGACAGGTGGTTCCAATTTACTGCCATTGATTCAGCTTCAAGATGGAGACATTTGAGCGTTTACCCCTTTTGCTCGAATTACTACGCAATGGAGTTTTTAAAAGAATTGCTGTCTATCGCTCCATTCATAATCAAATCAATAAAGACTGACAATGGCAATTGTTTCACCAACAGATATTTAGGATACGCGATGTCAAAAGACCCTCTTAATTTGAGGCTTCATGATTTCGATGTTTTATGCAATAATATGAAAATTGCTCACTATCTGATTGACAAAGGCAAGCCGGCTCAGAATGGCAAAGTGGAAAGAAGCCACAGAGAAGACCAGGAAAAGTTTTACGAACAAATCAAGTTTGAAAACATTGAAGAGTTAAAATACAAGATCAAGCTTTGGAATATGTTCTACAACGACACTAAGCATTGCGGGCTTTCCGGCAAAACACCTAATCAAGCTCTCGGGCTAATCTGAGTGCAATATGTCTGTATGGAGGACATTTGACGTGCTATTTCTCATACGGCTTTTTCCACCAAAAACGGCCCCCTCCGTGAGGAATGGGGGCCGTTTTTGATTGTCAACCACGGCTTGTTTATCCTGGCGACATTCATTCTCTATGGCTTGTCGATCTTATTTTTGTCGCCTTCTTTTTTTCTCCCCAGTCTATTAGCTGCGGGCCTTCTTCCTTTTGTTGTTTATATTTCTTCCATTCGTCTTCAGTTTTTTTGTATTTGTCATAGAACCCTGCTTCGGGCCCGGCTCCTTTTTCTGTCTTTTGCTCTTGTCGCACTGGTTGGGTGGGGTTGTTCGTCCGTCTTAAGTTGTCGTATGCGGTTCTTTTTTCCGGGTCTTTCAAAACAGTGTAAGCATCGTTGATTTTTTTGGCTTCTTCTTCAAAGGATTCTTTACTGCTTGCATAGCCTTCTCTTACTCTCTGCTCATATTTATCAGGATGGAAAAGCATCATTCTTTGCCTCCAGGCACTTTTCACCTCTTCTGCGGTTGCTTCTTCGCGCACGCCTAAAATTTCGTAGTGGGTTCTATTGTCTTGTCGCTGTTCTTTGTTTTCACTAAAATTTCCGAAGTTTCTTTCATTGAACGGCATAATTTTTTTTGTCGGAGCGGATGTTTTAGCTCGCTTTAGCGAGCGTAAAGAAATGCCCCGGCTTTCCTTTTGATTATAAGCGGAATTAAGTGGAGCGGGTGAGCGGAGTCGCACCGCCATCTAAACATTGGCAATGTTTTATAATAACTGTTATACGACACCCGCGCTGGGACCAGTCATTTTGTGCCGTGGGTCGGTCTCGCACCGACGACCTTTTCTTTTTCAGAGAAACGCTCTACTCCTGAGCTACCACGGCAATTGATTATATTTTAGCTGATTTTCGTAAAAAAACAACGATAAGAGTGGACGGTGCAGGATTCGGACCTGCGGCCTCCGCGGTGTAAGCACGGCGCTCTAACCAACTGAGCTAACCGTCCGATTTCAATTTGTTTCACGCAATTGTAAACAGTAATGGATTGTTCGTGGTTGCCGGGGGATTTTTACGGCAAAGCGCTCCGCTTCGCTCCGATGCTTTGCCTAAAATCCCCGTTGAAAGGCAAGCAGTTGCCTTTCAACCCAACTGAGCTAACCGTCCGATTTCAATTTGTTTCACGCAATTGTAAACAGTAATGGATTGTTCGTGGTTGCCGGGGGATTTTTACGGCAAAGCGCTCCGCTTCGCTCCGATGCTTTGCCTAAAATC
>JAQUKS010000024.1:0-6150 GCA_028718965.1 Minisyncoccota bacterium | reverse complement strand
CCCGTTGAAAGGCAAGCAGTTGCCTTTCAACCCAACTGAGCTAACCGTCCGGATCATAAATAAAAAGTGCCCGGGGGGAGATTTGAACTCCCAAGCCTTGCGGCACCACCACCTCAAGATGGCGTGTTTACCAATTTCACCACCCGGGCTTTTTGGCATCCGGCACGGAGCGGCTATTCCTTGGCCGAATCTGTGAGGGTCTGACCCTCGTTGTTCTTGGCGTTTGGTTCTTCGGTTTCAGTGGCCGTGGTTTCGGGCACGAATGATTTTCTTTGCAGTTTGGCTTTTTTACCGGCTTTACTCCGTAGATAATAAAGTTTGGCGCGTCTTACTTTATTGCGCCCGACTATCTCAATCTTTTGCAGGGCGGGCGAGTGTAAGGGAAATATCCTCTCAACGCCCACTCCGCTGATAATCCGGCGCACGGTGATGGTGCCTGAAATGCCCTTGCCGTGTTTGGCGGCCAAAACTATGCCTTCAAACACCTGAATTCTCTCGCCTTCTTTTTTGGCGGGTGTTTTTGCTTTACCCTTGCCCGCGGCCGCTCCCTGCGCTCCGGAAATTTTCTGAAAAACCTTGACGATATCGCCAACCTTTATATCAGGCAGATCGGTTTTCAGGGATTGTTTGGTGATTTGCTCTTTGTTTATCATATTTTTATTTTGGATTATGGCTTTAAATTTAACAGAAATACGGGAAAATACAACTCCGGTACGGCGAAAAGCTATCTTTGAAACATTATTTCGACGCTTGGATACGCCAATTTGGTGGGCGATACAGGAGTTGAACCTGTTACCTTCGCAATGTCAATGCGACGCTCTGGCCAGATGAGCTAATCGCCCATGGTGCGCGTGGGAGGGATCGGACCTCCGACCCTTACTTTATAAGAGTAATGCTCTACCACTGAGCTACACGCGCTCAGCTTTTTGGCGGCGCGGAGTCACTTTTTGATTATTTCCTCGAATTCTTCTTTTTCAATTGTTTCTTTTTCAACAAGTACCTTGGCTATCCTCGCGAGCAGCGCTTTTTTTTGCGTCAAAACCCTCACCGCCGTGTTTTCGGCCTCTTTGATGAATTTGGCCACTTCTTCGTCGATTTCCGCAGCTGTTTTTTCGGAATAATTTTTTTCCGTTTCCTGCTCCCAGCCTAGAAAGGACATTGATTCCCTGGTGCCGAAAACTATCGGCCCAAATTTGGCCATACCGTATTTAGTAACCAGATCGCGGGCTAATTCACTGGCTTTCTCCAGATCGTTGGCCGCGCCCGTGGACAGTTCTTTATAGGTGAGCCGTTCGGCCGTGTAGCCAGCCAGCAAAACCGCCAGCTCGGCCAGGAACTCCGATTTAGTTTTAATCCTTTTTTCCTTTTTAGGCAAGGACAAAGTATAGCCCGCGGCCATACCGCGCGCCACGATGGAAATCTTGCGCACCTCTTCGGCGTGCGGCAGGGAAGCGGCCGCCAAGGCGTGGCCGGCTTCGTGAAAAGCGGATATTTCTTTTTCTTTTTCCGAAAGCAAGTGGCTTTTGCGCTCCGGACCAAGAAGCACTTTTTCAATCGATTCCAAAAGTTCGGTTTGCGAAATGGCTGCTTTGTTTTTCTTGGCGGTAAGGATGGCCGCTTCATTGACCAGGTTAGCCAAATCAGCCCCGGAAAATCCAGGCGTTCTTTCGGCTACCTCGCTGATTTTGGCAGAGGTGTCCAGTGGTTTGCCCTTGCAGTGGATTTGCAGGATTTCTTCCCGACCCTTTACATCAGGCAAGTCAAGCACTACCCGCCGGTCAAAGCGCCCCGGCCTTAAAAGCGCCGGGTCAAGGGATTCGGGTTTGTTGGTGGCCGCTAAAATTATGATGTTGGTGTCGCGTTCAAAGCCGTCCATTTCAGCCAAAATCTGGTTTAAGGTCTGCTCGCGTTCTTCGTGGCCGCCTCCCACTCCGGGCATTCTCATTTTGCCGATGGCGTCCAGCTCATCAATGAAAATAATGCAGGGCTGGTGCTTTTTCGCTTCCAAAAAGAGCGCCCGGGTGCGGCTGGCGCCCACGCCCACGAACAACTCTATGAATTCCGAGCCGACGATTGAGAAAAAAGGCACTTTGGCTTCGTTAGCCACTGCCCTTGCCAAAAGCGTTTTACCGACGCCCGGGGGGCCTACCAGCAAAACGCCGCGCGGTATTCGGGCGCCTAGTGTCTGGTATTTTTTCGGGTTTTTCAGAAAATCAACCACTTCTTTGATTTCATCTTTTGCTTCCTCGACGCCCGCTATGTCGTCAAAACTCACTTTTTCGGTTTTTTTCTCTTCTTTGCCGTCTCCGAATAATTTGGCGGGCGCCTTCAGAAAGCCCAAGCCGCCTCCGCCGCCCCCTTTGGCCTGGCGCGCTATAACCCAAAAAAATAAGGCGAAAATAATCACCGGCAGAATCAAAGATAGCGGAAGAAGCCATCCCATCAGGCCTTGTTTTTCTTCTTCGATAGTGATGTTGATTGCTTTGATTTGATCTTCGCTTACGCCGTAGCCCTTGAGAGTCTCGTTCAGGGAAACGCCGCTTTCCTTGCGGCTTATGGTTTTTTGCCCCTGATTGTCAGTAGCGGTTATTTTATCGCCTGCCACCCGGATTTCTTTGATGCTGCTCTGGGTAATCTCTTGGGAAAGGCTGCTCAAAGACACCTCCTTGTTTTTTTGCAGAGTCTGGGGGTTGAACAAAGTAAAGACAGCCGAAATAACCAAAAAAGAAAGAAAGATAAGGATTATGTTTTTAAGAACTTTATTTTTCATTTTTCAAGGATAAATAAATCCTGTTATTGGCGATTTCAATGATTCTTGCCTGCACTTTCTGGCCTATCGATAAAACCTTGTCAGGGGTTTGGTCGGGCTCAATGGATATTTCCGAGGAATGGATGAGGCCTTCCAAATCTTTGCCGAATTTGATGAAAGCGCCGAAACCCGTAACTCCGCTGATTTCGCCTTCCACCATATCGCCGACCATATAATCCTTTAATTCTTCTTCTGCTCTGTCTTTTTTAGTGGCTTTTTCCGAGAGAATCAGCTTTCCGTCTCTGGGGTCCAAGTCGAAAATTTTCACGGTCATTTTCTGCCCGACCAGTTTTTGCAGTTCCAGGGCGATTTTGGAAGGGTCTCCGCCCGCTACCTTAGGATAATGCTCGGGCAGCAGTTGGGATGTAGGCAGAAAGCCGTTGATGCCCATTAAAGGGCAGATCAGCCCGCCTTTGTTGGCGTTTCTTATCTGAACTTCGAAAGAAACGCCGCTTTCTCTGGCCTCATTGAGTCTGCCCCAGGACATTTCCTGCGAGGCTTCGGCCAGCGACAGCTCCCGATAGCCTTCTTCATTTTCCATGCCAACGACCTTGGCCACCAATTTGTCGCCGACTTTGTGATTCTTCAGGCCCTCTTTGGCGTCAAAAAACTCCCGACCGTAAATAACGCCAATGCCCTTGGCGCCTAGGTCAACGTACAAAGCGCTTTTGCCCCGGTTGATAATGGCTCCCTCAACCAACTCGCCGACTTTGGGCGGGCAGACCAAATCGGTTTTTATTTTTTTCAGATTTTTTAAAACCATATTATTTTTTACATCACCATAATACTTAAAAACCCGTAGTATTGCAAGAGGCAGTCAATGATGATAAAATGTGATAATTGATTATTAGTTATTTATTATCTATGACCATTACCTGGTACGGCCAATCTTGCTTTGAGATTACGGCTAAAAACAAAGAAAACAGCGATACAACAATCGTCATCGACCCGTTTTCCGAAGAAACGGGGCTGAAAATGCCCAAGCTTGCTGCCGATGTTTTGCTGGTAAGCCACGGCCATTTCGACCATAACAACGTAAAAGCGGTCGGGGGCGAACCTTTTTTGATCGACGCTTGCGGCGAATACGAAGTGAAAGACGCTTTCGTGAAGGGTCTTTCGGCTTTTCATGATGACAAAGCAGGCAAGGAGCGGGGCGGGGTGATTATCTACAAGATTGAGATTGAAGACATTAAAATCTGCCATTTGAGCGATCTGGGCCAGAAAGAGCTTACCGGCGAACAGATGGAGCAAATCGGCGATGTTGATATTTTAATGGTTCCGGTGGGCGGGAAATACACGATTGATGCCAAAGACGCTTCGGAAATCATTTCGCAAATCGAGCCGCGCGTCGTTTTGCCGATGCACTACGCCTTGCCCGGTTCAAAATCAAAGGACGACCTCGACGGCGTGGACAGATTTTTGAAGGTGATGGGCGAAGAGGGCGTCGTACCCGAGAAAAAGCTCAAAATTACTGCCAAGAATCTGCCAGTTGACGAAACGAAAATCGTAATTTTGGAAATATGAGGAATTATTTTTTAGGGGAAAGGCTTGATCGTCTTAAACCGGATGAGTCCAAGAAAGGCCCTGGCCGGCTGGATGCTGCTCGCGAGAAGCTGGCGAAATACGGACCCAAAAGAGTAATTAAGAGGGAAGCTCTTAACGTGGTTTTACTTTCGTCTGTGAATGCCGATGAGAGAAGACGAAAGGCAAAATTCATGAGGGCGCTCAAAAAAGAGCCGGACGAGCAAGAACGTAAGAGGAAAGAGGCGGAATTCGAAGCGCAAGCGGAAGAAAGGCTGCATCAGAGAGGTCTTTCCAGAGAGCATGAAGAGGAAAGGTGGAATGAATTCGAAATAAAGTCCGCGGCGGAACGGGACGCTTTTGAAAAAGAGCTTCAAGAAAGCCTTAGAGGCGAAGATGACGAAGATCGCAGGGAAGAGCTTAAAAAAGCGCGTCGGGACGAATTTAAGAAAGCCCAGGAAAAATCCAGAAAAGAGCTCGAGGAAGAGCTTATAGGGGAGCGGGAAAGCAAAGAACAGCCCACGGCTTTTATGAACAAAGAGAGCCATCCGGTCGGTTTCGTTCAAAGAGATATCCTCGCAAGGTCCATAGGGAAAGTTCTCTCGGCTGGAGGAAAAATTTCAGACGTGGACTGGACCAGCCGCGCCGAAGAAAGAGAAAAAGAACTGGCTGGATTGTATAAGGAGCAGTCCGAAGACGCGGAAAAGATGTCAGAGGATAGAAAGAAGGAGGTAAAAGCAAAGATCAAGGATCTGAAAGACGAAGGTGAAAAAGAGGCGCGCCAGACCGCCACTGCCTTAAGGACCGAGAGCTTGAGAGAAATAGGCGATGTGATCGAGACTTTCGTTGATCCCAGGACAAAGCAGGAAATGTTTTTGAGGGGCAAATATGAACCGATAGATTTGAAGTTCGCCAGCGGGGAGCGGGACGCGTTGGAAAAGCATTTTAAAGAGGAGTTTAATTACAGTTATAAAAGAACAGCCAAAAAGCTGGAGAATCCCAATAAATGGTGGGAAGAGTCCGGCTTTAAGCCAAAGAGTTACGAAATTAATATTAACCCGAAAAAGCCTTCGGACAGAAGAATGCGTAGCGAGAAAGTGAGAGCGAAGTACGCGGAAAAAGAAGCGTGGGTCTCAACAAGGATAGGAGAATACGCCAAGTCTAAGAAGATGACTTTGGAGCTTCTCAAAAGAATGAAGGGAAAACTGGATTCTTCGCTGAAAAACGACCCTCAAGCGCGCGATTTGTCGACTTTTTTCAGAAAACATCCCGAGGCAGGCCAGGATTGGCTTAAAATAAAAGAAATCATTAAATTTCAGAAAGACATCGAAAAGTCGTTTGCTCTGGAAGTGTATCTGCGGCGCAATACCCAAAAACTTTGGAATGCCACCAAGCGTCATTTGGGCGATATTGCTTACAGAAATTTTTTTGACCTTTTCAGAAGCATATCCGGCCCGCTCGTGCGGCTTAGCAAAAAAAGTCTGCTCACTCTCAAAGCCAGCGACCTGGGCTCTCTGGCCTTGCAATTTTCTACCGCCGGATTTGAGTTTGTCGGGAAAGAATTTTTCGTTTCGCCGGCACGGTTGGCGGCTGAATTTTCAGGCGCGGGAATTCCGGCCGCCCAGGAGGGAATAAGAAGAAGCGTCAAGAAGAGAAACATAGAAAAGCGCGCAGAAAGTATCAACAAATAAAAATTATGGACGAGCAAGAGGTTGACATCAATCAGGTGATAGAAAACATCATCAAAGCAAAATTATTCAATCGGGATGAACAGAATGCTTTGGCTGATTTGTTCGAGAAAGAGGGAGCAAGCGAAGGAT
>JAQUKS010000023.1 GCA_028718965.1 Minisyncoccota bacterium | reverse complement strand
TCCTGGGCTCTTTGCTTTTCGGCGGTTCCTCAGTGGCCTTGATGCTGCCTTTGCTTTTGAGCGCGGTTTCTATTTTGGGCACGATTGTCGCCACGTTTTTCGTCCGTTTGGGCAAGAGTAAAGCGATTATGCCCGCTTTATACAAAGGTGTTGTCGCTTCGGCAATTATCTCCGCTGCGCTGTTTATTCCGGTAATTTCCAAATATGCGTCCCAGATGGGCTTTAATAAGGCGCAGCTTTACGTGCCTTGTCTCGTCGGGCTTTTAATTTCTTTCGGGCTTTTCTTAATCACTGATTATTATACTTCCAAGAAACACAAGCCGGTGCAAAAAATCGCTTTGGCTTCGCAGAGCGGCCACGCGACAAACATCATCGCGGGCCTGGCCATTGGCATGGAATCAACCTTTATGCCTGTTTTGCTGATATCCGCGGGCATTCTTTTGTCCTACTTTATGGGCGGCATTTACGGCCTGGCCATCTCGGCTGTTTCTTTGTTGTCTTTGACTGGTATCATCATTGCTTTGGATTCTTACGGTCCGATTACCGATAACGCTGCTGGTCTTTTGGAAATGGCCGGCGAGGACAAGCAATTAAGAGAGGCTGCCGATGCCCTGGACTCCGTTGGCAATACCACCAAAGCAGTGACCAAGTCTGTAGCCATTGGTTCGGCTGCTTTGGCTGCTTTGGTTCTGTTTTCGTCCTATACGCAGGAGATTGTCAATTCGGGCAAGAATATGCTTTTCTCTTTGTCCGAGCCGAAGATATTGATAGGACTTCTTTTGGGCGGCTTGTTGCCTTATCTGGTAGCTTCTTCGGCCTTGCGCGCCGTGGGCAAGGCCGGAGGTAAGGTGGTTGACGAGGTACGCCGCCAGTTCAGGGAGATCAAAGGCATTATGGAGGGCACGGCCAAGCCCGAATACGGCAAGTGCGTCGACATCGTGACAAAAGCAGCTATCAAAGAAATGCTTTTGCCCACGGTTGTCATAGTCGTTTTACCTGTTTTGGTCGGATTTTTGTTGGGAGCGGAGGCTCTGGGAGGCCTGCTTATCGGTTGTATTGTCACCGGCTTCTTTGTCGGTATTTCGATGGCCACGGGCGGAGCCGCCTGGGACAATGCCAAAAAATACATTGAAGACGGCAATTTAGGCGGCAAGAAAAGCCCGGCTCATCAGGCAGCGGTTACCGGTGATACGGTCGGCGATCCTTACAAGGACACGGCCGGCCCGGCCATCAACCCGATGATCAAAGTGGTCAACATTATCGCTTTGCTGATTATCAGCTTGATTCTATAGGCCCGCTCTTATTTCTAAGCAATCAATAACAACAAATCATCTATGCCTGAGAAGTTTGATTCCAGGGGCACGCCTGAAAACAAAAAAGCCGAGCAAGTCGTGGCTTTGAAAGGCGAATCGCTTCCGGCTTGCAAAAGCGATATTGAAACAGGCAAAGATTTTTTCGAGCGCCTGCCCGAAAAAGGAGTTACTTACGATTATTATCGAGCCAATCTTCCCCATAAGAATTATCCAAATTCAGAAAAACCCGAAATGGAAGATGTCTTTTCTTTAGGCAACGCTGTTATTACTCCAAATTTGGACAAAAAGGGACTAATGGCAAAGCTGGAGACCGAAAGACAGTTATTAAAAGAGGGAGTCAAAAATACCTGGGTTGGCGTGGCAATAGTTGCCCGGCCGGAAGGAAGCGACAGGGCAAATGATTATAAAGAAGGCAGATATATTTTTAAAGGGATCATCGAAGATATCCTTTGATTTTCGCGCGAGGCTGGGTTATGCAAACTCTATGACAACGGAAACAGTATTGGAGCATCCGGATAAGACAAAAGAAGAAAAAAAGATAATACACACCGCCGAGTCGGTTTACGAAAAAATGAAAGACAATTCGGTTGTTTTGGTGAGCAATGCGTGTTTGGCGGCTCGTTATTTGAAGCCGGGCGCTGACATTATACATGACTTTAACAATAAGCTTTTCGTGTTAGAGAATTCTTTGCCTGTTTTGGAGCGTCGTATCAAGGACAGAACGCAAACTTTGGGTGATTTGCGCGAAAATACGGATGAGAGAGGGGAAGAGGCCATATCGGGAATAATCGATAGTCTTGCCTGGTTCTTGAACAAAACAGAACTGAAAATATAGCTACGCGTATTTATTATTTATGAAAACCGAAATTAAAAAATTGGAAAAATCGAACATTGAGATTAATGTGGCCTTGGACTGGCAGGAACTTGAGACGTATTACCAAAAGGCGTTAAAACAATTAAGCAGTCGGGTAAAAATGGAAGGCTTTCGGCCGGGCAAAGCGCCCGCCAATATGGTGGCCGATAAAGTCGGCGATAGCCATATCCTGGAAGATGCGGCCGAGGCGGCTATCCATGAAAAGTACCACGAGGTTGTCCGCCAGGAAGGCATAGAGCCAATAAGCAAGCCGGAAGTGGCTGTTTTAAAGCTGGCCAAGAATAATCCTTTCGAGTTCAAGATAAGGGTGGCGGTATTGCCGGATGTTGACTTGCCTGACTACAAAAAAATCGTTTCTTCTGTTGAGAAAAAAACCGTTCAGGTTGACGAGAACGAGGTCGAGGAAACTTTGAAATGGATACGGCGCTCGCGGGCCGAATTCAGCGATTTGAGCCGGCCCTGCCAAAAAGGCGACTGGCTGGAAATCGAATATCAAAGCCCGAAAGTGGAAATGAATCGCAAATTCGAAGACGGCTTTTTGCTGGGCGAGGGCAAGTTCGTTCCCGGGTTTGAAGACAATCTTATTGGCCTTGAAACCAATGGCGAGAAGGATTTCAAGATCACCTTTCCCTCCGAATATTTTAACAAAGAGCTGGCCGGACAGGAAGCTGATTTCAAAGTAAAGGTAAGGGCAGTGAAAGAAATGAAACTGCCTGAATTCGATGACGAATTCGCGCGAAAAATCGGCCGCTTCAAAGACGCGTCCGAACTGCGGGCCAACATAAAAGACGGCATTCAGAAGGAAAAAGATAACGGCGAACTCCAAAATTGGCGCAGTTCCGTTTTGGAAAAAATCAGCCAGGAAATGGCAGTGGAGCTACCCGAATCAATGACCACAGCGGAGAAAGAAAAAATGCTCGCTGATATCAAAAAAGAGGTTGATGAACGCCTGAAAATAAGTTTTGAGGATTATCTGAAACAAGTCGGAAAAACCGGCCAGGAGTTGGAGGCTGATTTGGCCGGCCAGGCCGAGCAGCGCATTAAAGGCTTTCTGGTTTTGCGAGCCATTATCAAAAAAGAGGGCATTGAGGCCACCGTTGATGAAATTAACAGGGAAATAGACAAGTTTTTAACAAGTTATCCACAGGAGCATCAACAGGAAATTGATAGGGAGCGCTTGAAAGAGTATTATAAAGAAAAGATAGAGCACGAAAAGGTTTTTCAGCTGCTGGAGAGTTTCGCGGGCATCGTCGAATAAGTCATATAAATCTTGCGTGCTTATGCGCAAAATAATTTCATGAGGCTTGAAACAGAGTCGGGACATCCAGGCCAAATAGAAGAGAAAAAGGCAGTCTATGCCCCCGAAAAGAAAAAACACACCCCTAAATCGGTTTATGAAATGATCAAGGACAGAGGGGTTAAGGAATTTGCCCGCAATATCCCGATTTATTTTAATCTTTTAACTATAACTTTGACGGGCGACGCCTTGCATTTAGCAAATAATAAGGGATTCGGAGCTGTTAGTAATCTTTCCTTGTTGGATCATTTCCGCGAAAAAAATCACGATGATACTGCTACTATCGAGGATTTGTATGAGAAGGGGGGGGGAGAAGGAGAGAATGATAATATCGAGAATAACCGAGAGTCTCGCCTGGCTTATAAATAACACGGAATTTAAGATATAAGCCGCGCACGGAGCGGGGAAAAGTTTTTCAGCCGTTGGAAATTTTCGCGGCGAGCAAGGCGACAAACAAAATTATTTTAATTTTACTATGCCTATAGTTCCCACAATCATCGAGCGTTCGGGCAGGGGAGGAGAAAGAGCCACTGATATTTTTTCCCGTCTTCTGGAAGAGCGCATTATTTTTCTGGCCGGCCCGGTTGACGACAGTCTGGCCAATCTGGTGATAGCTGAAATTCTGCTTTTGGCTTCCAAAGACAGCAAGCGCGACATCAAACTGTATGTCAATTCGCCGGGCGGCTCGGTAACGGCCGGCTTGGCCATTTACGATACGATGCAATATGTTTCTTGCGACGTAGCCACTATTTGTGTGGGCATGGCCGCTTCCATGGCCGCTGTTTTGCTGGCTGCTGGAGCTCCGGGCAAGCGCTATGTTCTGCCCAACGCCGAAGTGCTTCTGCACCAGCCCATGGGCGGCATAACAGGGCAGGCCTCGGAGATCGAGATAGGCGCCCGCCAGATTTTGAAGATAAAAGACAAGATAAACCAAATTTTGGCCAAACACACCGGCAAGCCCCTCAAAACAGTGGAGCAGGACACTGATCGCGATTTTTACCTATCAGCCGAAGAAGCCAAGAATTACGGCGTGGTTGACGAGGTCATCAGCGCGGAAAAAACCAAGTAAAATTTTATTTTATTACTTATGCCACTTTTTTCCAGGGAAACGTTAAAAGTATTTTCTCGCGATCTGTTTCTTTTCATTGCTATTTTGGCTTTTTGTTTGACCGGCTTTTATTACGTTTTCGCCTGGACTGACGCTCCTTCGGGCACACCTCCGACATGCCCGGCCGGATACGCTGGATGCGACGCGCCTTTGAATGATAGCACAACGGCTCAATCCAAAGCAGGGTCTTTGGGCATCGGCACCACTGCTGCTCCGGAGTACCGGCTCGACGTTTATGGCATATCGGGTGCCAGCCCTGCAAGAATAGCCACGCCCGACGGATATCTGCAGCTTGGCCCGGAAAATACCAATTGGTCTCATTTCCGCACCGGAAATCCGAGATTTTATTTCAACACGGGCCTGACCGTTGACACGGGCAACATCGGCTCTTATAACGAGGATTTGAACCTGCAGACTTCCGGGACAAGCCGTTTAACAATCTTGAACTCTAACGGCAATGTAGGTATTGGAGTGGCTGACCCTTTGGCGAAACTGGATATTACTGGCAACCTAAAAACCAGCGATACTGTTTTTACCAACCGCAATGACGTATCTTTTTATCGTAATGTCATCCATCGCTACGGAGGGAACTCCCAGACCGGAACGATGAAGATCACCCTGCCAAAATACGGCTCCAATACTATGCTGAAAGTGCGCATTGCCGGCTATAATTATTCCGGCGGTTCGAGGGGCACGAGCTGGGAAGTAGTCGTGGGCGGCTACAATTATAGCACTCACGTCTGGTATAATTATTTCACCGAAATCCATGGAGCCGCTCCTTTCAATCAGGTGCGCGTGGCCAACGACGGAAGCAAGGATGTAATTTTGCTGGGCAACACTTCGACGGTCTGGACTTATCCGGCCGTGGCCGTGGCCGAAGTAATGGCCAGCTACAGCGGCTACACCGGCTGGGAGAGCGGCTGGGCCATAGACTGGATAACCAGCGAAACAGGCATTCAGGGCGTTTATACTCCGGTTATAGATTACTTCAGGAATAGTTCAGGTAATTTCGGCCTGGGCACTGTTTCCCCCGCGTATAAACTTGATGTTTCGGGACAGATCAACGCTTCGGGCGGCTTGTGCATTGCTGGTGATTGCAAAACTTCCTGGGACTCGGTGGCGAGCGAAACCGACCCGACCGTTCCCGCCAACGTCAAAGCGATTACCTCCACGAATATAACAAACTGGAACACAGCCTATGGCTGGGGCGATCACGCTACCGCGGGCTATCTTACTTCTGCTTCCTCTTTGGCCTGGAGCAAATTGACCGGCCTTCCGGCAGCTTGTTCTTCTGGCCAGTATGTTTCAGCTATTGGCGCTACTCTCACTTGTTCAACGCCCGCGAACTCCTGGACATCAAGCGGCAACAACATTTACAACAGCAACACAGGCAACGTGGGCATAGGCACCACAGCCCCCACGGCCAAACTGGAGGTAGCTTCTCCATCCTCTGGGGCTGCGATGAAAATAGGCCGGGTATCCGGTCAGTCAAGCATTTTATCAACCAATTCCTACCTATTGCTTGATTCCGCTGGAACAGCGGCTGGCTTGAACTGGTATTCAGCCGACAACGTGATTCTGGCCAGAGGTGGCGGTGACGTTGGCGTGGGCACTGATTCCCCGGCCGCCAAACTGCATGTGGCCGCGGGAAATATGCAGATAGACCAGGGCTATAGCTTTTATGTGGGTTCTAACGCCAGATTTTACAGCGATGCCAATTATCTCAATTATGCCGGGCCCAGGCCTTTTTACATCAACAATACCGTTCCCGTCACTTATATATACTCTGACTCGATTTACCTGGGCGCTTCTTCCGGAGACAATGTTTATTTAAGAGACAACATTCTGTCCGGCCGGTATATCCAGGCTAGCTCGGCCAATGGCCTGAACCTGCGCACTGATGAAGGCACCACCAGGCTGTTCGTAAGGGACGACGGCAACGTGGGCATAGGCACAGCCACCCCCGCGGCCAAGCTTGAAGTGGTCGGAGGAGCCATCAAAGCCACCGGCGGGCTGATCATGGAAACACGAACCAGCGATCCGGGCTCTCCGAGCACCGGCCAGCTATGGATGTGCTCTGACGCTCCCAGCTACGACTGCACGCATTAAAAGCGAAAGCCGCGCGATAAAAATCGGTATCGACGTTGTCGGTATCTGGTACCGACAACAAACTTTCTGTCCACAGTTCAAGAGCAGAGGCTCTTTGCAACAAAAAAACCGATAGGTGGTTGTCGGTACCAGATACCGACAGCGTCTACGCTGTTCTTATCCTGGGTTGCATAAAAAAAGACCCAAAAAGGGGCTTATAAACGAGAAAGACACAGGTACTAAGATACATTGCGTATCTTTTCTCTGTGTCTTTTGGACGGCCCTCATGGGCGGCCGTCCTTCAGGGCTCCCCAGCAGGAAGTCGTTCCCTTTTTAGTATTTCTAGCAGGGAACTGGTTACGAGCCATTAAATTATTTTCTCCCGTGGGACTTTCTACAAACAAGGGGCGGGGATCTGCAGGAGGGGCCATATTCTTCCATTGCCATAATTCGAAGCGTGCCCATCCTCCTCCAATTATTTCTTGTGATTCGTACAGGTACCAGTTATTAATGTCTATTAATATTGAAGGACGATATCCCGAAGAGAAGCTGGAATTTCATAAGAATATTACAAAAGATTTCGCCGTCAGAAAATTGGAAGAAATTACTGATCTTTATTCATGGTTATCAAAACGGAACGGAAAAAATTGAACAAGCGCGAAGTCAAGGATGCCGTTGTTTTGCTGCAGGAAAAATTAAAAAAAGAAGCCATTCCCGTGCAAAAAATGGTGCTTTTCGGCTCATACGCCAGCAATAAGCCTCACATTGACAGCGATATTGACGTGGCGATAGTTTTGCCTGCTGACATCTCACCGTCCTTGCGTAAAAAAGCAGGGGAGATTTTTTGGTGGGCAAAGCAGATAAACGTCAAATTAGAGCCCCATGTTTTGAGCGACAACGATCTACGGAACAGATTCTTCTCTTTGTCAGCGGAAATCAAAAAGCATGGAATTACGATTTGAGCTTAAAGCAAACGCTGCCTTGCATTGTAATTTGAAAGTTGAGTTTACAGAGCCGTAAACGGCAGATCCCTGTTCAATCATGCGAAACAAAAACTTTTTGCCAGCGCTATTGTTTATCGGAGTTGTTTTGTTGACGGGGTTTTTGTTTTTTCGCGGCCAGCCGGAGGTGGCTGAAGCCGGCACCAGCCAGAACATCATCGGCTGGGCCTGGAGCGGTAACATCGGCTTGGTGAGCATGAATTCCCGCAACTGCGACACTGACAACGACGGCAAATCCGAGGGCGTGCCTTCATCATGCCCGGCTCTGGACACGCCCATACCCGATTACGGCGTCAATATCGCCTCTAACGGCAATTTTTCCGGCTATGCCTGGTCAAACAACATCGGCTGGATCAGATTCGATCCGGCCGGGCCTTATCCGGCCTCGCCCGCTTATTCTGTCAAAATGGATACGGTAACGGGCGTTATTTCGGGCTGGGCGCGGGCTTTGGCCAATGGCGGAGGCTGGGACGGCTGGATAAAGCTGGACGGCTTAAGCGTCAACGCCTCTAACGGCAATTTTTCCGGCTATGCCTGGGGCAGCGACGTGATCGGCTGGCTAAGCTTCAGCGGCGTCAACTATCAAACTCAAACCACTTTCCATTTTAACGCGGCTCCTGTTGTGAGCGACCTTTCAGTGGAGCAGGGAGATTATTGTTCGTTTCCCCTGCACCCGATTTTGCACTGGGTTTTCAGCGACGCTGACAGCGCGGGCTACGGCGATTACCAGGACGCTTATAACGTTCAGATAGACGATGATAGTAACGTTGCTGTCGCTCCCTTGGCAGATACCTGTTTGCCTGCCCCGGGCACTTGTTCTTCGGGTCACACCGCCTCCTCTTACGCTCCGCTGATTTCATTCTCCTATAATTCAACCTATTACTGGCGGGTCAAAGCAGCTGACAACAATTCGGCCTGGTCGTCTTGGAGCGCGGTGGCTTCGTTCACCACGCCGATTCATGCTTTTCCCGACCCTGATTTCAGCACAGTATCCCAGAAAATATCCAAGGATGAGTTCGTCCAGTTCTGCTCAACCCTGCAGGCCGGCGTTTGCGCCAGCAATGTGAGCCTCTGCTATAATTCCTCCGGAGGGACGATATCGTGTTCGGGTGAAACATTCCTTTGGACGTTTCCCTCGGGCACACAATTCAGCACCACCACCTCGGCGACCTCGGAAAACCCCAAGGTGAAATTTTCCTCTTCCGGGCCCCAGACTGTTTCTTTGAGCATTACTGATGACGCGGGTACTTGCTCGGTAACCAAGAATATCACCGTATCCAAGCCCTTGCCCAAGTGGAAAGAGGTTGCTCCGTAAGAATACCGCGACAAGGCTGGTTTTTCGGTTTGTCCCTTGAAACAAAGGGCTTTTTTTGTTAGAATGAATCCAAATTATGATTATCAGCTTGCCTTATTGGAGTTTTCATATTTCATTGGAAAGATTTTTCCATCGTTCGGGCCGCATCTTGGCTGAAACTTTTTGGTTTATGAAAAGGACAATTTCCAACAGGGCAGGAATTACATATGCAGTTGATTGTTTTTGTCGCTGTAAACACTATTGCCCTGGCTGCGGGAGCGGCCATCGGGTATTACGTGCGTCAGTCAATCGTTAAGAAAAGAAAAGGCACTATCGAGGCCAAGCTTCAGAAAAAGGTTATCCAAACCAGACAGGAAACCGAGGAGATGGTCGCCAAGGCGAAACAGGAGTCTCACGATCTTATCGCCGAAGCTCAAAAAGAGCGCGAGGAGCGCAGAAAAGAACTACTCAAAACCGAGCAGGTTCTCCTAAAAAGAGAGCAAATTTTGGATACCAAAATATCCGCTTTCGAAGAAAAAGAAAGCGATTTTGAAAGCAAGCTCGCGAAACTCAAAGAGGCCAAAGAAAGAATCATCCAGATGAAGGATGAAGTGCAAAAGCGCCTTGAAAGCGTTTCCCAGCTTTCAGAGAAGCAAGCACGGGAGTTGCTGCTTAGCGGCGTTGAAGATAAATGTCAGGCCGAACTGATGGAAAGGGTGCAAAAGCTCAAACAGGAAGGCGAGGAGCGCTTCAAGACCCTAGCCAAAGAGATTCTGATTTCGGTTATTCAGAAATACGCCCTGAACCAGGCCCAGGAAATAACTACCACCACCATTAATATTCCCTCGGACGAGGTAAAGGGCAGGATTATCGGCAAGGAGGGGAGAAACATCAAGACATTTGAGAAGATGGCGGGCGTGGACGTGATCGTTGACGAAACGCCTGAAACGGTTATTATTTCCGGCTTTAATCCTTTGAGGCGGCAAATCGCCAAGCTGGCTCTGGAGCGTTTGATAAAAGACGGCCGGATACAGCCCGCCCGTATCGAGGAAGTCGTCAATCAGGCTAAAGAAGACATTGAAGACCAGGTGCAGGAATACGGTGAGAAAGCGGTTTTGGACGCGGCTGTCTTGGGCTTGCCCGCTAAAATCGTTCAATTGCTAGGCCGGTTGCATTTCCGCACCAGTTATGGCCAGAATGTCCTTTCACATTCCATTGAAGTGGCTCATTTGGCCGCGGCTTTGGCTGAAGAGCTGGGCCTTGATGCCAAACTGGCCAGAAAAGCCGGGCTTTTGCATGACATCGGCAAGGCAGTCGACCATCAGATTCAGGGTTCGCACGTTGACATTGGCATCAAGATTTTGGAAAAATTCAGGCAGGAGCCGGAGGTGATAGCGGCGATGAAATCCCATCACGAAGAATATGTTCCTGAAAGTATGGAGGCGGTGCTGGTAAAAGTGGCTGACCAGATTTCCGGCGCCCGGCCCGGAGCGAGAAAAGATACCGTGGAAAATTATATTTTGCGCCTGAAAGAGCTGGAGGATTTGGCTTTGGGTTTTTCCGGAGTGGCCACAGCCTACGCGGTGCAGGCAGGCAGGGAAATCCGCGTGTTCGTCAAACCCGAAGAAGTGGGAGACCTGGAAGCTTACAAGATGGCCCGCGACATTGCTGATAAGATTCAGAGGGAGCTTAATTATCCCGGAGAAATCCGAGTGAACGTTATCAGGGAAACAAGGGTAATTGAATACGCGAGGTAGTCGTAAGGGGCATTCAGTTCAGCAAGGTGTTGCTTTTTCTGCGTGTTTATTGGTATAATGCGATAAATTGAAAGATTAAAACAAAGGTCGCCTGTTAAGTTTTAAAAAAAATATGGCAAAAGTTACTAAAGAAGATTTGATCGAGGCAATCGTTAAGGCAACCGAATGCACTAAGAAGTGCGCAGAGATTGCGCTGAATACCATGGTAGCTGAAGTTACCAAGAATTTGAAAGCTGGCAAGGATGTGGTTTTGACCGGCTTCGGCACTTTCACTGTTTCTAAGAGAGCCGCCCGAACCGGCCGCAATCCTCAAACCGGCGCTGCTATTAAAATAGCCGCCAAGAGAGTTCCCAGATTCAAGGCTGGCAAAGGCTTGAAAGACGCCGTCAGATAGATAAAATTCAGGACGTCCTGAATTTTTACTCAAAACAAAACTTCCGCGCTACGCGGAAGTTTTGTTTTGAGCCGGCTGGGGAAAACTTCGTATTATACTTTTACTTACAAATGTGGCATAATATAAATGTCTATGGGAGATTCAATATTTCAATATGGAAAATAGCAAAAAACAAACAATCCTTGTCGTTGAAGACGAACCCATTATGCGCCAGACGCTTGCGGATAATTTGGCCAGCGAGGGCTTCGACGTTTTGCAGGCAATGGACGGAGTAGAGGGGCTGGAGGTTGCTTTCAGTGGCCATCCCGACCTTATTTTGCTTGATATTATGATGCCGCGGATGGATGGGTTGACGATGATGCAAAAATTACGCGCCAAAGACGTTTGGGGCAGAAAAGTGCCTGTTATTCTTCTTACTAATTTGAGCCCTGACGAGGAAAGGGTTATGAAAAGGATTATCGAGGACGAACCAGCTTACTGTCTGGTAAAAACCGACTGGAGAATCGGTGATGTAATAGAAAAAATAAAAGAGCGGCTCGGCCGGCCTGAAGATTAGCAGTAGCGAAAAATCCTGAAAAAGGATTTTTTTAGTGGAGCGGGTGAAGGGAGTCGAACCCTCGTATCTTGTTTGGAAAACAAGCGCACTAACCGTTGTGCTACACCCGCGTCGGAGAGCCGGGACTCGAACCCGGATTAAATCTTCCCAAAAGACTCGTGCTACCATTGCACTACTCTCCGTCAACCAGCTACAGCGTATTTTCATTGTTATTTCGCGCGGTAAAAGAATATGGATATTTATATTCCGCGCGACCCTGGGAATTTCTTAACGGTCGCTTGACGCGACCTGAAATTCCCGCCAAAGCCATAATATGGCTTTGGCCCCAAAAGACTCGTGCTACCATTGCACTACTCTCCGTCAACCAGCTACAGCGTATTTTCATTGTTATTTCGCGCGGTAAAAGAATATGGATATTTATATTCCGCGCGACCCTGGGAATTTCTTAACGGTCGCTTGACGCGACCTGAAATTCCCGCCAAAGCCATATTATGGCTTTGGCCCCAAAAGACTCGTGCTACCATTGCACTACTCTCCGATTCAATTAAATCTTAGCCGATTTTAGCGGAATTATCAACAACTGTTGACTGATTGTTTTGTGTTATAATAAAAAAATATGTTTGAAAAAAGAAGCATCGCCAGCCATATCAATCCGCTATATTCTTGCCGCAGGTATGGAGTTTCCTTGTGGCAGTGCCCGCAATTCCTCTTTTTAGTAATGGGCCTTTTCAGCATTATCGCCATAATCGCCGTCTGGCTGGTCGCCACTTCCAGAATCAGCGACCCCTTTCTGGTCGTGTTGATTGTCCTGGCATCCGGCGCTTTTTTAATAGTGATGAGTTTCGTGATAACTAACAGCTTTGAGAGAATGGCCGAAGCTTCCAAAATGAAAACCGAGTTTATCGGCATTATTTCGCACCAGCTAAGAACTCCTCTTACCAATTTGAAATTTTCTCTGGATTTCCTGCTTTCGGACCATTTCGCCCAGGAAAGGAGTCAACAGCTGGAATACTTCGGCATTCTGCAGGAGAACACCAAGCGTATGGGCGATCTGGTTGACAGTTTGCTTACGATTTCACGGCTTGAAAACAATAATGTTCCTTTGGAAAAGAAAGACGTTTCGCTGGAGCGCGTCGCCAGTGATATTATAGCCAAGGATAAGCCGTTCGCGGACGCTTCGGGCATGCGGATAATTTTGGACTGTAAGCCCGGCCTGGAAAACGTTTCGGCCGATTTGCTTTGGCTGGAGCAGATAGTGGGCAATCTTTTGGATAATGCCATTCGTTACAGCAAGGGAGGCGGCCAGATAGATATAAACATCCGGCGCAAAGGAAAAATGGTTTTGTTTTCCATAAAAGATCAGGGCGTGGGCATTCCCAAGGCCGAGCAGAAATTCATTTTCGAAAAGTTTTTCCGTTCGACCAACGCGCGGAAGAAACAAGTCGACGGTTCGGGGCTGGGCTTGTATATCGTCAAAAGGTTCGTGGAGCTGCTCGGCGGAAAGATTTGGTTCAAATCAATCGAGGGTAAAGGCACAGCTTTTTATTTTACCCTGCCCGTCGCCCGATAACTATGGCAACGTCAAGCGAAATTTAAACGATAATAAAAACTATGGCAAAAAAAATCCTAATCATCGAAGATGAGGCTGCCTTGCAAAAAACTCTGGCCGCGGCCTTGAAATCAGCCGGTTACGGCGTTTTGCAGGCACTGGATGGCGAAATCGGCCTGCGGCTCGCCCGCTCCGAAAAGCCCGACCTTATTCTACTGGATTTGATTATGCCGATAAAAAACGGTTTCGAGGTTTTGGCTGAACTGAAGGCCGACCCGGAAATGAAAGATTTTCCGGTAATCGTTCTTACCAACCTGGAAAGCATTGAAGATGTCGACAAAGCGCTTACGGTCGGCGTTGACACGTATCTGGTGAAGGCCAATTATACTTTGGACGAAATTTTGGCTAAAGTAAGGCAGACTCTTAAAGAAGAGCAGTAAATTTTAAATATTTATGGCTATTGAGTTGCAACAGCTCAAAGCGTTTTTGTTGGACGCGGCACTGGTTACCGAGCAGCAGTTTGAGGCGGCTGTTAAGATTGCCCGGGAAACGAATCGTAACGTCGAAGACGTCCTGGTGGGTGAGCATTCCATCAAACAGGATGATTTAGTTCGGCTGAAAGCGTATATCCTAGGAATCCCTTTCATTAATCTGGAAAGAGAAACCATCAACCCCGATGTTTTGAAGATTATTCCCGAGCCCGTGGCTTCCAGTCATAACATTATTGCTTTTAAAAAAGGCGGCAAGAATTTGGAGGTGGCGATGCTTGACCCCGAAGACTTGAAGACCATCGAGTTTATCAAGAAAAAGGCAGGATTGAGAATCCTGCCCCGCTTGACTACGTCCCAAAGCATCAAGAATGCCCTGCGTCAGTATCAGGAAAATTTGCAGGCAGAGTTCGGCGATATCATTAAAAAGGAAGCGGGCGAGTTGCAGAACATTCCCGAGGGCAGTGAAGAAGACATCACCGAAACCCAGAAGGAGCTCGAGCGCCAGGCCCAGGATTTGCCGGTAATCAGAATCGTCGATACTTTGATGAAGCACGCCATTTTGCAGGCGGCCAGCGACATTCATATCGAGCCTACTGAAAAAGAAGTTTTGGTAAGATACCGCATTGACGGTATTCTTAGGGACGCCATGACCCTGCCTTTGTCCGCTAGGTCCGGGCTAGTGGCGCGCATCAAGGTTTTGAGCAGCCTGAAGCTTGACGAGCATCGCCTGCCTCAGGACGGCCGGTTTAAGATTGAAACCAGTGAGTTCCGCTATTCGGTGCGGGTATCCATTTTGCCGGTGCTCGCGGGCGAAAAAGTCGTGATGCGGCTTTTGTCGGAAAATGCCAAGGGCTATTCTCTGGAGTCGCTGGGACTTCGCGAGAAGGCCCTGGAAGATGTCGAACACGCCCTAAGGAAGCCGCTGGGCATGATTCTGGTAACCGGGCCGACCGGTTCGGGCAAAACAACCACGCTTTATTCGATGATGGAAATTTTAAACACGCCCGAGGTGAATATCTCCACGGTCGAAGATCCTATCGAATACCGGATGTACCGCGTTAATCAGACGCAGGTGAATCCGAAAATCGGCCTTTCTTTCGCCAGTGGCCTAAGAACGCTTTTGCGCCAGGACCCTGACATCATTATGGTAGGCGAGATTCGTGATAATGAAACCGCCTCTCTGGCTATCAACGCGGCTTTGACCGGCCATCTGGTGCTCTCTACCCTGCATACTAACTCTGCCGCCGGCGCTATGCCGCGCTTGATTGATATGAAAGTAGAGTCGTTTCTTCTGGCCTCCACTTTGAATATAGTTATTGCCCAGCGGCTGGTACGGAAGTTAGGCGAAGACAAGGAAAAATATTTTCTCAACGAAGCGGCGCTTGAAGATTTGTCCAAAAATTGCGATTTGGAAAGAATTACCCGCCTTCTGCGGGAAGAAGAAATCATCAAAGAAAAACAGAATCTTAAAGACGTGCCTTTTTACCGGGCTAAGTCCGTTAAGAATGATTCTGACGGTTACCAGGGCAGAGTCGGCATTTACGAAATTTTGAACGTCACCGAAAGCATCAAGGAGCTTATCCAAAAAAACGCCACCTCCGACCAGATTCAGGAGGCTGCTCAAAAAGAAGGTATGAGGCTGATGATTGAAGACGGCTTTGTAAAAGCGGCCCAGGGCTTGACCAGCCTGGAGGAGGTTTTGAGAGTGGTCACGGAGTGATTTATCACCGCCTTTTCTATTTTTTTGAAAAGCAGATGTATGAGGATTGACAGTCCCCATTTTTTTTAGCCTTAAGGTAGTCCTTTCAAGTACGGGAAAGGTGTTCTTTTCCAATTGAAAGGCATTTTTGTTTCTGTTTCCGGCATTATGCCAGGAGGTCCAAAGTGAAAACATTATTTGTTTCCTTGGTATTATTGGTGCTCTTATCTTTGACAATACCCTCAACAATTGGTGCCCTTGGTCCTGACGAAGGTGCACTCACCACTTGGGCAAACATCAAGGCCAACGGTTCTGCCAAGCTTGCCCCTCCGGTAGGTTCTTACACAAAACTCGTTGTTCCTTTCTACCCACAAGTTCCACCGGGAGATTGGGGCAATACGATGAATTGTGGCCAGGCATCAGTGTTAATCTGTGTTGGCTATGCCAAACGAGTTTGCTATCCATACCCTGGCCCTCTCATTACAAAGGAAAATGAGTGGTTAGCAAAGACGTATAAAGACTCAAGGTATCTTGACCCGAATGGATACTACACAGGAGGAAGCCGCATATCTTACCTGGAAGCTTTGGCGCGTGATTATTGGGGCTTTAAAAATAGCAAAGCCACAACGAATTCTTGCTCAAGCATTGACGTTCTTTACAGCGAGCTCAAAGCCGATCGTCCAGTTGTTGTTGAAGTGATGACTGGTATGGCTTCAAAGAAAACGGATGGAGTTGACTATCATTTTATGGTGCTTGTAGGTATAAAAATTGGTGCTGATGACGCCAATAGCTATGTGTGGGTCAA
>JAQUKS010000022.1 GCA_028718965.1 Minisyncoccota bacterium | reverse complement strand
AGGGCCGAAAAGTCATGGTTGCTTTTGACGAGCAAACCGAAGCGGCCGAGCGGGAGATCGAAGAACAAAACGCCGGACTTTTGGCCGAGCTTGAAGACAAGCTTTCACGGATTCCCGACGACGACTTTGAGCAAAGGGGCAGGCTGTTGAACGAGCACAGCAACATTACTCTGGCCAGATACGCCTCTCTGGAGCAGAAAATAAGGGATATTGCCGCCAAGATTATTGTCGAGCAGATAAAAGCCGCCGAATAAATGAAAATCATTAAAAAAATCAAGAGCCTTAACGAGGAGCAAAGGCGGACAGTGGTGGTTTTTATTTTATTGTTTTTGGCTTTGCCGCTGGTGTTTTTGGTGTTCAGAAATTTCAACGGCCGCATAAAAATCCTGAATCAGACAGCCGGATTAAAAATGTTGCAGTCGCCCGAAATCACACCCGAGACAAGCCGTTCTATCGATGAATTGCGGCAAGCCAAAGAAGATTTTGACGGGCAAATGGAACTGCTTGAAGAATGGGAAAATTTCAGTACTTCCACTATCGACACCTCAACCATGTCGACCAGCGTAAATGAAACAGGTTTTTAATATTTATGGCCAAAGAAAAAGAACAAAAGAACGATAATAATCCGGAAACCGGATATATCAAGCCCAGGGAAATCACCGCTGAAATGCAGGAGAGCTATCTGGATTACGCCATGAGCGTGATTGTCTCGCGGGCCCTGCCCGACGTGCGGGACGGCTTGAAGCCAGTGCACCGCCGCATTTTATACGCGATGTACGATATGGGCTTGCGAGCCAACGTGAAATTCAGAAAATCAGCCACGGTGGTGGGCGAGGTTTTGGGTAAATATCATCCGCACGGCGATATGGCAGTATACGATTCTCTGGTGCGTATGGCCCAGGATTTTTCTTTGAGGTATCCGTTGGTGCGGGGCCAGGGTAATTTCGGATCAATCGACGGAGACGGAGCTGCCGCGCAGAGATACACCGAATGTAAGCTTTCGCCCATAGGCGAGGAAATGTTGCGCGACATTGAAAAAGATACGGTTAATTTCATTCCGAATTATGACGGCACCAGACAGGAGCCCGCTGTATTGCCTTCGCCCTTGCCCCAGCTTTTGTTGAACGGCTCTTTCGGCATTGCCGTGGGCATGGCAACGAGCATTCCCACTCACAACACCAATGAGGTCTTGCAGGCCGCTGTCCATCTTTTGGAAAACCCCGAGGCAGACACCGAGGATTTGTTTCAGTTTTTTCAGGGCCCGGATTTTCCGACCGGAGGCATAATTTACGGCAAAAAAGACATTCTGGCCGCTTACTCGCAAGGCAAAGGCCCGATATTGACGCGGGGCAAGGCGGAAATCGAAGAAACTAAAAAAGGCGGCTCGCAAATCATCATCACGGAAATTCCTTTTCAGGTACAAAAATCCGCTTTGGTTATGCAAATGGCCAAATTAGTGGAAGACAAAAGAGTGGAAGGCATCAAGGACATCAGAGACGAATCCGACAGAGAGGGTATGAGGATTGTCATAGAGCTTAAAAAGGAGGCCTTTCCCAAAAAAGTACTTAATGGCCTCTTCAAGTATACTGACCTACAAAAGACATTTCATTTGAATATGCTGGCTTTGGCTGACGGCATTCAGCCAAGGGTGCTGTCGCTGGTCGATGTTTTGAAATTTTATCTAAAGCACAAAGAGGAGGTTGTTGTCCGGCGCACCAAATACGATTTGCAAAAAGCCAAAGACAGGGCTCATATTCTGGAGGGGCTGATGAAAGCCCTTAAAAACATCGACGAGGTTATTAGGGTTATCAAGCAGTCATCCAGCAAAGATGAAGCAAGGGTTAATCTGCAAAAAAGATTTAAATTCACCGAGATTCAGGCCATGGCTATTTTGGAAATGCGTTTGTCCCAGCTGGCCAAACTTGAGCGCGATAAAATCGAAAAAGAACTGGCCGAGATCGAACGGCTGATTAAAGAGCTCGAACTTATTTTAAGCAGTCCGAAAAGGCTTAAAGAAGTGCTTAAGAAAGAACTGCAGGAGATGGTTGAAAAATATAAGGATAACCGGCGAACCAAAGTCGTGGCGGGCAAGGTGGGCGAAATCGGCGACGAAGATTTAATTCCGCAGGAAGAAGCCATTATTACTGTGACGCAAGGTGGGTTTATCAAACGGATGAAGCCGTCGGTCTATCGCACGCAAAAGCGGGGGGGCAAGGGCGTCGCCGGCTTGGAGGTAAACGAGGAAGATATCGTGGAGCATTTCGTAGTGGCTAACACCTTGGACAAGATGATGTTCTTTACGGATTCGGGCAAGATATTCCAGTGTTTTGCCTGGGAGATACCGGAGCTAACAAGAATTTCCAAGGGCCGGGGCTTGCTGAATTTTATTGACATCGGTCAGCAGGACAAGGTGTTGAGCCTGATTTCTTATACCAAAAAAGACGAGGAACTGACGGATAAGTTTTTAGTAATGGTTACCAAAGATGGTATAATCAAGAAAACCGTTCTTTCGGCTTTCAAAAATGTCCGCAAGAACGGCCTACTGGCCATAAAGCTTCAAGGGGCCGATTCTTTGAGAAGCGCCAAGATAGCGGACAAGGGAGATGAAATCAGCCTGATAACCAAGAGCGGCCAGTCTATCCGTTTCAAGGAGAGCGACGTGCGGCCGATGGGCCGGGGAGCAGGCGGCGTTAAAGGCATGAAACTTGGCAAGGCCGATGAGATTATCGCAATGGACGTGATAAAATCCCGGGCCTCGGATGACAAAATCCAGAATTTGAAAAAATATCTGTTAATCGTTACGGAAAACGGCTTTGGCAAGAGAACTCCGGTCGAAGAGTATCGGCTGCAGCATCGGGGTGGCAGCGGCATCAAAGCCGCTAAAATCAACGACAAGACCGGCAAAATTGTTTTTGCCAAGATACTGGAGCCGGATGACGAGGATTTGGTGGTGATTTCCAAAAAAGGCCAGGTTATACGGAGCGCCTTAAAAACGATTTCCGTGCACGGCCGGGCGGCTTCGGGCGTTCGCATAATGAAGCTGTCATCCGGCGACAAAGTGGCTTCCGGAACTTGTTTGATGGGCGAGAAGCCCGAAGAAACCCCGGAAACGAAAAAATAAAATTGTTTTTTTATGTTTATCAATCCCGCGGAAACTCTTAATCAAATAGGCCTGAAGAAAGAAATGACAGCAGTTGATTTCGGGGCAGGGGGCGGAGGCTGGACTTTGCCTTTGGCTAAAATTCTGGAAGACGGCTTTGTTTTCGCGGTGGATATTCTGGAGGAGCCTTTGTCGGCCTTACAGGGCAAAGCCCGTTCTTCGGGCCTGAACAATATACGGACGATTATAAGCGATATCGAGGCAGGGGTGTCTAAAATCAGCAGCCAGTCGTGTGATTTCGTTTTGATTACCAATGTTTTGTTTCAAGTTGACGATAAAGACGCGGCTTTCAAGGAAACCAGCCGCGTTTTGAAGCCTGGCGGCCGGCTATTGGTAGTCGACTGGCTGCCCGAAGCAACTTTGGGGCCCAAAGAGGGAAAGGTTTCCATTCAACGGGTAAAGGAAATCGCCGCCAAAGCGAAATTCCAATTCGAGAAAGAGCTGCCCGCGGAACTCTATCATTACGGATTGCTTTTCGTAAAAGAATAATTTTTATGCTAAAAGCCCGACAAATCTTGGCAATATCAGCGATTATTTTGATTTTCAGCGGCTGGAGCAGTTTGGTTTGGGCAATTGGCAAGTCTTGCACAAACAGCAACCTTGCTAACTCCAATAGCAACAAAAACGGTTGTCCGGCGAACGAAAAGTGCTGTTGCTGCAACTCTGAAACCAAGGACTGCCCGGGCCCCACCGGTAATGAGAACGGCGTTTGCTTTCCGCAAAAGGTTTCAGGTTCAGCCAGCGACCTTAGTTGCAAAGACGTTATTTGCCCCTATTCAAGCCACACCAGCGTAAAAGATTTCATAGATAAAGCAGTGAGCTATGTTTTCTATATCAGCGTGATTATGGCCCCATTAATGATCGTTATCGGCGCTTTTTTGTTTCTTACTTCCGCGGGCAATCCCAAGCAAAGCAAATCGGGCATGAATATTATCAAGTGGACCGTAATCGGATTTGCCATTATTTTGTTCGCCAAAGGTATAACAGCCATTATTAAAATGATTTTGGTAGGCTAGTCCATTTTGCGTTTCGGGCGAAATGGACCAACGGCTTGCCGGAATTTTTTTAAAGCAATGTCAAAAAAAATAAAAATCGTCCTTGTTTTCGCAAGCTTGTTTTTCATATCAAACCTTTTGCCTTCTTTGGTTTTTGGAGCGGAGTTTTTCGGCGTAAGGCTTCAGATAGTTGACGCTTACAGCCAGCAGAGAATTTCTGTTTCCGGAATCAAAGCTTTGATAAAGGATTCGGGCGGAGAGATTCAGGAAACGTGCTTTACCAGCGGAGGCTCTTGCACGGTAAGATTGCCCGCGGGCGAATACAACGCTTCTATCCAGCATATGTTTTTTGAGTGCGCTGAACCAAATTGTCCGGTTGCGTTTCAGGTTACCGACAGCGCCGTAAATATCGATATCAAAACGAAATTCATTCCCGCGGAAATGGATTACTGTTCGGACTCGGACGCAACGCGTGATCCGATTAATACTAAAGGGGTGGTGAACATTTATAGAAAAGGAGATAATTTTGTTACCGGCCTGGTGGACGGATGCATGGGCCTTGATAAAGCGAGGGATTACTCATGCGAAGGAAATATTTATAACGTAACCGATCATATTTGTCCCAACGGCTGTTACCAGGGCGCTTGCGTCTTGAATTGCCAAAGCAAATTCGGAGAGGGATACGAATGTGTAAACGCGGATAGGCTGGAAGAGTTTAAACAGAGATGCCCGCGCCAGCAAATCGACAAAGAAAGATTGCGCGTCGGCGAGCAGTTTTGCAATACTTGGGGCGGTGATTATTGCGCGATTTGCGAGCCGGAATGCAATTCGGATGAAGGTTGTTCCGGTTTTTCCTGCCCGGAAAATCAAGCTCCGCAATGTCTTGTCGGCCAGTGCTCCTGCAAAGATATCGCTTTGCCTGACTTGACGGTAATAGGAACGACTTTCAGCTGCCCGCAAGTCGTTTATAATACCGGTGATTCTATTTCCGGATGCTCCATCATGATAAACAATATCGGCGGGAGCGCTCCGGCATTCGCGCCGAAAACCAATTTATACGATGTGACGGACAGTCAGCGGTGGCAAAGATTAAGCCAGATAATATCTCCAAGCATACCCGGGCCGCAGGATTCCCCGAAAATCATATTCGGTAATTTCAGTTTTGCTTCCCCGGGCAATTACAAATTACGGGCTTGCGTTGACGACGACCCCAAGGAGATTGCCGAAGGCAACGAAGAAAACAATTGTTCGGATGTCCTGTCTCTTGAGATAAAACAAACGCTGCTTGCCTGTTCTGATTGCGGAGAAGGGCTTTTCAACACCTGCGATGAGGACGAGTGCGAGGGCTTGGGCGACTGTATCTTTTTTAACGGCTTTTTGGGATTGAGCAACAAATGTTTTAATCAGATAGAATGCGAGTTATATTGCGAGACCCAGAGCATGAGGCCGGTTTGCGGAAACAACGAAAGAACTTACGCGAACGAGTGTATGGCCCGATGCGATAAGGAAGAGATTGCCTATCAGGGCGAATGCAGCCGGACAATGGATTGCGCTTCGGTGTACGGGCCCGGCTGGTGGTGCGGCACAGCCGCTGACAAGACAAACCAATGCGGCCCGGGCAAAGGCAGCCTGCGGACATTATTAAGCCAGCTGGCCTGCGACCGGAACAATACCTCAAGCTGCGTTACTTGCGCCATAACCGAATGTGATTTGAACGATGTCCATGGCTGCGCCGACTTTCCTTGTCCGGCTAATCAAGCCCCGCAATGCCTTGGTGGCCAATGTTCCTGTAAGGATGTCGTTATAAATCCACCTGTTACCACGACCACGCCGCCAACGAGCACTCCTGTCGTTCAATGCACTGATTCGGACTCTGGCAGGGATTATTTTTCAAAAGGAGCCACCGAAGGCCTTGGTCCTGATCTCAGAAGAGGGGTTTTCAATGATTACTGCGACGCCAGCGATTCGGACGTTCTTTACGAATATTATTGCTGGGATACATCTGTTGCCAGGGAAGATGTCACATGCGGTTACGGCTGTGAAAGCGGCGTATGCAGGAGAACGCCCGCGACCACTACGCCGACTGTTCCTCCAACCACCACGCCGGACACTCCGGCCTGCTCTGCAAGCGCCGCTTCCGTTTGCTCCGGTTTTTCCTGCCCGACAGGCCAGGCTCCGCAATGTATCGAAGGTTATTGCGCGTGCAGGGACCTTCCGAGGTTGATTGACTGCCAAAGAACATATAATGCCGCGTACTGGTGCTCGACTTACGACGACTGGGTGCAGCGATGTTCGGGTATGAGGGATTCTAATGCCAGGGAGATTGATATGCCCTGTGACAGAGAGGGCGGGAACTATTGCGTAACTTGCTCCGATGTAAGGCTTGCCTGTTCTGATTGCGGAGAAGGGCTTTTCAACACCTGCGATGAGGACGAGTGCCATAACTTAGGCAACGAGTGCGTTTTTTCGAGAGGGGCTCTGGGCCTAAATAACAGATGCTTTCGCCAGAACGAAGAAGAAATCATAGTTCCCTTGTCGGGCAATCCCGCCGCGGGAATGGTAATCCCCAGGCAAACATTTTTATTCAATGTTTTTCCCGAAGTGAATACCGTGAGCGCCGGCGCCGGAGACACGGGCGGTAAAATTGCGGCGCTCACCGCGTCAGGAAAACAACTTATCGGCAATCAGGTGTTTGATTTTTCCGTTAAAGACGCCGATGGCAATGAAATTCATAACTTTACCCAGCCCATAACCATAAAGATTCCTTATACTGACGAACAAATACAAGGAATCAACGAGGATGATTTGAAAATTTATGTTTTCAACGAGCAGACGAATCAATGGGATGCTCTGCCTACTACCATCGACAGGCAGAATAAAATTCTCACAGCCCAGACGAGTCATTTCTCGCTGGCTTTGACAGCTGTCCCTGGGGCTGCTCCCGGCGGGAGTGCGCCTCCGAATTCAACGGCCAAAATAATACCCACGGGTTGCGATAGCCCAAAAGAATGTTGCAATGTCTATTGTAGCGATATGGCCAAATATACTATGCCCGTGGGCACGGCCTGCCTTTGTTCTCATGACAGTCCAAAAGGCAACGAACAAGGCATTATTGACCGGGTCACTAACTGGATTTTCTATTTTGCTTTAGTGCTTGCCCCTCTGTTCATCCTATTCGGAGCCATTAAATTTTTTACTGCCGAGGGTGATTTCAAAAAAACCACTGGAGCCAAGAAAATAATAACATGGACGGTTATCGGGCTGGCGGTAGCTATTTGCACCCGGGTTATTTATCACACAATAAGGTTTCTGATCGGACAATAGCCTATGCTTTACCCGTCGTTTTTCTTCAACCGCCGCATTTCCAGCTTTTTAGCCTTATCCATAATTACCGGCTTGGCCTTTATCTTAGGGACCGTAATCATTTATCAGTCCGCCAAATTCAAGGCTCTGCAGGCGGAAAGGCCTCTTTGGTATGACCAGATGTCATCCAGCACAACCGCTAATTTTTAATCATAAAATGTTTTTTTATGTCTGAAGAAAACAAGCCAAAGCAGGATTTTCAAGCATCTCCGTCGAAACCGCCGGAAAAAGTTCCCTTTTCCTGGGTCATTTCGGGTATTGCCGCTGTTATTATTATGTGGGCGTTGTCTTCGTGGCTGTTCAGGTAAAACTTTCAGCGCGAAAAACCAAAAACCCCTGCCGTTTGAAGCGGCAGGGGTTTCGTTATAAGTTATCGGATTATTCGTTCTTGGCTTTCTCAACGATCTTAGCGAATATTTCGGGTTGCTGCTGGGCCAATTGGGCTAAAATTTTGCGGTCGATTTCGATTTGGTTTTTCTTTAGACCCGCGATGAGCTTGCTGTATGAAATGCCTAAAGGCTTGCAGCTGGCTGAAATACGGATATTCCACAACTGGCGAAAAGTTCTTTTTTTGGCTTTGCGGTCCCGATAGGCGTAGGCGCCGGCTTTTTGCAATGCCTGCTTGGCCAGGCGAAATTTGGATTTTCTTCCCCAGCGATAACCTTTGGTGTCTTTCAAGACATTTTTTCTTCGTTTGTGTGCGATTGTTCCTCGTTTTACTCGTGGCATATTGTTTTTCTATATCGTTTGATACTGTATTCCCGCGCGACCCGGGGCAGTTCTTAACGCCCCTCGGCAAGCTCGGGGCTAAACTGCCCGTTAAAGGCATATCATGCCTTCTCGCGCGGATAATTGAAACATCATATTCCCGCGCGACCCGGGGCAGTTCTTAACGCCCCTCGGCAAGCTCGGGGCTAAGCTGCCCGTTAAAGGCATATCATGCCTTTAACCCCATTTTTTTGAGCTTTTTCGCCAATGTCTTGGGCACTTCGACCATTTTTCTCCGCTTGCGGATAATCTTGCCGCTTTTTTTGGAGCGGTAGTGATTTTGGCCGCCTACCCGGCGCATTATTTTTCCGTTTTTCGTAACTTTGAATCTTTTAGCCAATGCTTTGCGCGTTTTCATAAAATTTTCATTTAGCGTTTGTTCACTCTTTGGCGATTATCGCCGAAAATCCCCGCGGCTCCTTTTTCAGCTCTCTCTCGAATTTGACGGGGACAGCCTGCCTGATGGTGTTCAATAACTTGTTGATTTTGTCGCGGGAGAAGTTATCCAGGTATTTTTCCCGGCCCTTAAGCCGCATTTCCAGCCGTACCTTATAGCCCTTTTGCAGGAATTCCGTGGCGGCTTTGGCCCTTGTCTCCAGGTCGTGTTCGGAAATGGCGAAAGTGAGGCGGATGTTTTTCATCTCACCGGCCTTTTGATGTTTGGCCTTTTTTTCTTTCTTCTCCGACTGGTAGGCATACTTGCCGTAATCCATTATCTTGCAAACCGGCGGGTCTATTTTTTCGGTAACCTGAATTAAATCAAGTCCGGCCGCTTGGGCTTTTGCCTTGGCCTCTTCAAAACTTACTACTCCCAGCTGTTGGCCGCTTTCATCAATCAGCCGCAACTCGGGAGCTCTGATGAAATTATTATAAATTATCCTCTTTCGCAAGTTTTTTGAATTACTGTGGAGACGGAGGGGTTGAACCCTCGTGCAGCATTCGGAGTCGTGATAATTCTACAAGTTTAGTCCGTTTATTTTTTTAAGGCCGGCGGAATAAAAAGCGGACAAAATATACCATCAGCCCGATCCCCTTAATTTCGGCAGCCAACCGGGGCTTTTGGCCGTCTATCCTGATAATATAACACCCTTGTTTGCCTATCAGGAATCAGCAACAAGGATGTTCCCGTCTTAGACGGGAAAGTGCTTAAGCAACGGCGTAAGCCGGTTGCTCAACTTGAAAAATGTTGGCACTTAATGTTTTCCGGAAGTTTTAGGAGGTTTCGGAGCTCCACTTGCTCATTACGATCCAAGGGCTGTCAAAACAATACGCCCCCGTATTTTTAACGCTTGAAAATTCGCTGGATTTCCCGTTCGGTTTCTCTTTTTTTTATTTTTTCCCGTTTGTCGATTTTACTTCTGCCTTTGGCTAAAACGAATTCAAGCTTGATTTTGTTGCCATCAGTATACACTTTTGTGGGTATCATCGTCAAGCCCTTTTGCCTTACTTGGCCTGTAAGCCGTTTGATTTCGGGCTTGGTCAAGAGCAGTTTTCTGGTCCTTTCGGGGTTATATTCTCCGCGCAGGTTTTTGGGCTGGTATGGAGGAATGTGCGCGCCAATCCAAAAAACCTCCTCGCCCTTGAGCGTGACAAAAGAGCCGGCCAGCCCCAGTCTGCCGCTTCGGATTGACTTTACTTCCTGGCCGGTAAGGGCAATGCCCGCATGGAATTTTTCCAGCTCTTTGTAATTGAACAGCGCTTTTCTGTTTTCCGCCAGTATATTCATATCGTTATTTTAGTTTAGCACCCGGAATCCTCGGGAGCAACATTGCAAATAAGGGGACGCTGGGCTAGAATGATAAAATAAAAGGATAAGATTGCGCTTATGGCTGAAATAAAGATTCTGGTGGAGGGCTATGCCCATCGCAGAAAAAAGGGCAGCCCCGCCTCTCCAAGCTCGGTTTTGATTTTTGACGGCAATATCAAAGTTTTGGTCGATCCGGGAAGCAATGCCAAGGCCTTGCTCGAGGCTTTGCGCAAAGAACGCATAAAACCGGCCGACATCGACATTGTTTTTCTCACTCATTATCATCTTGACCATTTGCTCAATATCCGGCTTTTCCCGACCAATGATATCTATGACGGCGATACCATCAGCCGGGGCGACAAGATAATCGATTATTCCGGGGGCAAGCTGCCCAAAACCAACATCAGGGTCATCAAAACCCCGGGCCATGCCTTTGAGCACTGTTCTCTTCTGGTGCAAACAGCCAAAGGCAAGGTGGCGATTGCGGGCGATGTTTTTTGGTGGTGGAGCGACCAAAAGCAGAAAACAGATAGAAAGAGTTTGCTCAAATTGAAAGACCCTTTTATGAAAAATAAAACAGCTTTGTTGCGAAGCCGCCGCAAGCTTTTGGATATGGCCGACCATATCATTCCCGGCCACGGCAAGACTTTTAGGGTAGAAAAGTAAAATCTTGAAATATTGCGATGAGAAATGAAAATTTTGAAAAACCGCCGCTTGGAGAATCAGTCGCTCAGAATGAGAGATTAGAAAAATATTTGCAAGAAGCATTACAAGAAAATCCACCTCTTTCTCAAATGTTTTCGCCGGAAGCGGAATTGGCAAGAATTAAAAAAATGCCAAAAAGCGAAAAGGAGGACGCTATTTTGTTGTTTAAAGATAATTTAGCTAAGCAACGGAGAGCTTGGGCGGATTGCCGGATTTTTATTGAGGGACAGTTTGAAAAAAATCCAGATGTCCCAAAAGAGCAAATAACGGCCGCAATAAATAGTTTTGGAAATCATTATGGTTTTACCGATGAGCAAAAACAATTAGCCGAAAGATTTATTGACAGCTTCTACGGAAACCGTTTAAGAATGAAAGAAGTAATAGAAAAATATCCTGACAATACGGCGCTCGTTAATTGTTTAACTGGGTTGAGTTTTGGCAAAGAAACGGAATTTGATATTTCTTTGGGAACGTTTGCTATAGAAATAAAAACAGACGATTTGATCGCTGGCAGAATATTTGCGAAAGACATGACAACCAATATCCCGCTTACCAAAGTGGGAACAGGCGGAGCTTTCACAAGCGAAAGTGAAAAAAGCGATGATTTGCTCCCGATACCATTTACTGTTTTTACTAAACGAGCAAGCTTTTTTAAGGATCACGAAATACAGCATCAAAAAAACAGAGTTTTTGGCCGAATATTTGACGCCGGGTTTGACCCGGATGACGAGCAAACCGCTAAATTAACTAAAAATTTATGGGATGCCTATTGCAATGAGGAAGATGACGGACCAAAGCGAAGTTTTTTAGAAGAATATATGAAAATATGGAGGGAATACGCTTTGGCGTTTGTAAAAGATGAAATACTCGCTATTAAAAAACAAGCAACTTTATCATTAAAATTAGGAATATCCTCCGCTTCGGCTGTATTTTTAAAAGAGGACAACGGGCCCTATGACTACCTGTCGTTTCTTAGGGATTATGAACAGAGTTCTTTATATTTATATAAAGAACTCTGTCAGAAAATATGCATTGATGAATACGCAGAGATTATAAAAAATGCCGATCAATCATTTAATAAATTAGCGAGTTCGCAGGGCTATTCAACAGAAAAAGCCATTGCCATTCTTACTGACAAGCCTTTAACCGATTGGCCCAAAACAGTAAAAAGACAATTAAATACGTTAAATTCAACGGTGCGGCGGGCGGATATAACCGAGGCAGGAAAAGAAAAATTGAAATTTTAAAAAGCGAAGGAGTAAAATGCCGATAAAAAGAGTTCTGATAATTCATGGCTGGGGCAGTAATTCGAAAGAGCACTGGTTTTTGGAGGAGAAAAACCGTTTGGAAACTAAGGGCTTTGCCGTTTCAGTGCCCGATATGCCCGATAGTCAAACTCCGAAAAAAGATGCGTGGCTGAAAGTTATCGAAGAATTTTCTCCCGATGAAAACTCGATTCTTATCGGCCATAGTTTGGGCGGCACGGCCATTTTAAGGTATCTTGAGAAGGCTGGCAGAAAAGTCGGCGCTAGTATCATTGTGGCCGCGCCTGTAAGGAAATTGGGATCGGGGTTTGAGGCCATAGAGAATTTTCTCGAGCCGAATTTCGTCTGGGAGAAAATAAAAGAAAAGTGCGGCTGCTTTGCCATTTTCAATCAAACCGAAGATCCCTACGTGGCGCTTGAGCACGGTCGGGATTTGGCCGGGTATCTCGGGGGCGAGTTGGTGGTGGTTGAGGGCACGAACCATTTTGACACCATTGATTTCAATTTATTGGAAAAATTTATTTTTTAAAATGTATAATCCGGTCAAACCTTATAAAGACAGAATCTTGGCTGAAATCAGAAAAACATGGTCGGTTCCTAACGTCAACATACGGGCCGATGTTTATCCGGTTATTCGGAAAAGATTTTCTTTGGCTGAAGTTGATCATACCGACGGCATCGGCACAAAAGGAATTTACCATTGGCAAAAAAGAACTTTCAAGAACGCGGTTCTGGACGCTTTGGCCATGAATTTGAACGACCTGGCTTTGGTGCGGGCCATACCGTATAAGCTGCAAAATCACATTTTCGTGCCTTGCGACGATCAGCTGGCGATCATGGCAATCATCAAAGCGCTTTCTCAAGAGTGTCAAAAGAGGAAAATCGCCATTACTGGCGGTGAAACATCGATACAGAATACGATGATTGGCATGGATATTAGTTTGTCGGTTTCAGGTTTTGTCAGCAAGCCGAAGGCAAACAAATTTCGCGTCGGCGATGTATTGTTAGGTATCAAAAGCAATGGTTTGCATTCGAACGGCTTTACCAAGGTGAGAGAGATTTTCGGCAAGACATTCGTGGCAGATTTCGTCAAGCCGACCGCCATTTATCTGGATAATGTTCTGGAACTGGATAGAAAATTCGACATTCATGGAATGATGCATATCACCGGCGGTGCTTTTACCAAGTTAAAAAGTTTGTTGCCAGGAGCAAACGCGCGCATAAACGGAACGCACAGACTAAAACCACAGCCGATTTTTCAGACGTTGCGCGAGAAAGGAATTCCCGACAAAGAAATGTATCAAACCTTTAACTGCGGCATTGGTTTTATGTTTTCTACCTCGGAAAAAGAAGCAAAGATCATCGCTTCTCGTTGGCCGAACATTGATATAGTCGGCAGAGTGGCCAGAGGCAACGGCAAGGTTATTATCGATTCCATGTTTGGCGATCAAACAGTAGAATTTTGAAAGCTGTAAATTTTTTTATGAACGAAAAAGAAGCGGAACCATTTATTAGAGGCGATGACAACAAGTTGCCAAAAAGAGAAAGAGCAGGAAGAGGGGGAGCCGATTCAAAGGTATCCCGAATCAACAGGGCCGAGTTGCCACCTTTTGCTTCTAAAGAATACGACGCCCTGCAAAGAGGCCATTCTTTATCTGTTGAACAGGTAAAGGACGTGTTGAATCGATACAGGGAAGACACGCAAGAAGCCATTACATTATTGAAAGACAATCCGAATCCGCTTAAAGAAAAGATTATTCTTAAAACCGACAGAAAAAATGAAAAATGGTCGTTGGCCTATATTGTCGTGCCTCAAGGTGGAGTTTTGCGTGAAAACGAGAGCGGCATTGTTTGCGCGGAAGGCCAGGATTATATTGCCGGAGAAACCTACGAGGATGTCCGCGGCTACTCGCCTAAGGATGATATCATTGTTTTGTCCGGTTTGACGTTTAGTATAAACACGAGCAATCTGGAGAGATTGAGCGGATATATAAACAGAGAATTAAACACGAATTTTGTTCTGCTCCCTCTTAATGTTAAACCGAAGATAGACCGGCAAGGGAAAATTGTTTATATGTATATCACTGACTTATCCGCTGATTTGTATATTTCTTATGTTAAGCCGTCAATGAAATGGTAGGTTGCGTTCCCCTGTAAGCAAAGAAAGGAGCTTCTTATGTATAAAATTATTATTGTGCCAGGTTTGGGCGACGGAGGAAGGTTTTTCAGGCTTATGGTGAGAAACTGGTGGGGTATGTTTCCCAATGAAATACATGCTTTTGGCTGGCGGGATAAAGGAGTCAATTTGATTGACAAGCAAAATAACTTATTGCGAAGGATCGACGCTCTGGCCAAAGAGGGCCGTAAAATTTATCTAATCGGCATTAGCGCTGGCGGCAGCGCCATTCTCAATGCTTTTATGGCGCGACGTACGGCCGTTAGCGGGGTAGTTAATGTGTGCGGCAGGCTGAAAGAGGGAATTGGCGTTCGCCCTACATTGGAAAAAGCCGCCCGTACCAGCGAGATATTCGCTCAATCCGTAAAGAATTGTGAAAAAGAATTAAGCTCTTTAAGTGATAGCGATCTCAAAAAGATTTTGACCATTCATCCCATTTATGATGAAATTGTGCCTACCAGCACTGTTGGCATAGAAGGAGCGGCTAACATTGTTGTTCCATCTTTTTTCCACGGGGTTGGCATCAGGTGCTCAATGATTTTTTGGAGGAACAAAATTATCAATTTTTTGATTTCAAGGCAAGATTCATGAACAGGGATAAAATCATCAATAATTGTCGGATTTTGTTAAGGGCTTATCAAAAGGGCGAGCTGGGACAAACCAGGATGCCCGAGGATAGCAATCCGGGCTTTGACGACGGCCAGGCAGAGGAGCGCTTGGCGTATTTTACTTTGCCCATGGCCCTCAATTACCAAAGAGACAGTTATAGATTGTGGCAGTCGGCTTTGATGACGTATAATGATAAAGCGGCACGGGATGTTTTCAGCGTTGGTAGCGCCCGGGGAATGTCCGACGACGAGCTGAAAAACAAACTGCTCAAACACGGCTTGGCCGTCCAGCCGAACAGACACACGGATATATGGAGAAGGATAAGCGCGACCATTTTTGAAAATTGGAAAACATTCAAAAATTTGTTTGTTTCTTCGGAGCATGATTTTCTGAAGATAAAAGATGTTGTTCAGGCAAGATTCAAAAAAGGATTTCCCTATTTGTCAGGTCCGAAGATATTCAATTACTGGAGCTTTGTTATCGGAGATTACGGCGGAGTAAGCCTGAAAAACAAGGAATTCATAGAAATAGCGCCCGACACCCATGTCATAAAGGGTTCGGTGGCGCTTGGCGTGATAAGCGAGCAAGAGGCGAAGAGATTTTCCAGGGAGCAGGTTTCAAAAAAATGGCGTGAGCTTCTGGAGGGCAGCGGCATCGCCCCGATCGATATGCACCCGCCTCTTTGGTTTTGGAGCCGCAACGGATTTATCTTTAAGCTTTAGAGCAGGGGCTATATGAGTTTTGGGAATATTATTTCAACCGGGGAGCATAATTTTATAATTATAATTTATGAATGAGCATAAATTCGAAAATTTGGACATGAAAGAAAGAGCAATCAGAGCCATGCGGGAGAAGGTTCGGCAGGAGATGGAAGAGTATAGGGTGAAGCATCTTAACGACAAGCTCTCTAAGCCCGACCAATATAGAATCGGCTATTTGAATAATTTTCTTTCTAAGATTCTATGGCAGGGAGAGTCCATAAGAGAAGCCGGTTTGTCGGACAGGAAGGGCTGGGGCGAAAATTCAAGCGCTTTGGCTAAAAGTCAGACCTACGGTGAGTTTTTTGACGTTATCGATAGAGAGATGAAAAAGGCGGGGCTCGACAGAGAGGAGCTAAGAAGGCTGGAACAGGAAGAGCGCATAAAAAAGGGGGAAGACAGGGATTTTAACCCATTGGTCGACAAAATCATTGATTTGTATATCAATTTGAGAGTGATGGGTTATAATCATCGCGATTTGTGTTAAACGATATTACTTGTGTTGTCTGAACAAAAAAATAAAAGGCTGTTGGAAATGCGATTTGCTTAACAATCGTTTTCAGGAAAACGTTGGAAGAATCAAGGAGGAGGGCGTGGAAAAATTTGTAGACGATTATCAATTCTAAAATCTATGCAAACGGAATACGAGGCAACCTTTATAGACGTTGACAAGGAGAAAATCAGAGAAAAGCTCAAGGAGGCGGGGGCTGTTTTGATCAAGCCGGAAAGGTTGATGAGAAGATACACCTTCAATCTGCCCAAAGGCTTTGAACACAAAGACAAGTTTTTGCGTGTGAGGGACGAGGGCGATAAAATCACTATGACTTTTAAGATAGTGCCCGAGGGAGGAGCCAAGAACATAGACGAGCAAAAGGAGATTTGTTTTAAGGTTGACGACTTTGACAAAGCGGCTGATTTTTTGAGGGAGATCGGCTGTTGCGAAAAGGCCTATCAGGAAACCAAAAGAGAGCTTTGGAAGATCGGCGATACTGAAATCACCATTGACCAGTGGCCGTTTTTGGAGCCGATAGTTGAGGTTGAAGGGCAAAGCGAAGCGATTGTTAAGGAGATTTCGGAGAAACTGGGCTTTGATTATGGCAAAGCGAAATTTTGCGCCGTTGGCACGATTTACGCTGAAAAGTATGGCGTGGATGAGAACTTCATCAACAATCACACTCCGAGAATCGACTTTGAAATGAAAAATCCTTTTTTGGAATAACTTGAATGGGAGTTGACGGATACATTGTAATTTATTACAATAGTCATTGTAATATTATACAATCAATTTTATGATAAATTTTGAGTCTAAGATAACAAATAAGGTTCTGGGCTATTACTTTTCGCACTCTCATAAAAGACATTATATTAACGAATTGTCCAGTTTGTTGGAGTTGGACGCCGGCAATCTTTTTCGCAAACTGAAAGAGTTTGAAGCCGAAGGTATCTTAAAATCGGAAATGATGGGCAACCAGCGCTACTTTTTTTTGAATGAAAAATATCCTCTCCTGAAAGAATTGAAAAAGACGTATGAGGTTAAGTATGGCATCATACCGTTTTTGGAGAAAAAGTTAAGTCATTTCCGTCGCCATTCTCCGGAGCTTAAAGAAGCGTATATCTTCGGCTCTTTTGCCAGGAAGCGATTAGGCCCGGAAAGCGATATTGATTTATTATTGGTCGGGGAACATTCTTCTTTGGCGTTGAAGG
>JAQUKS010000021.1 GCA_028718965.1 Minisyncoccota bacterium | reverse complement strand
ACGACGCTCTTCCGATCTACGAAGGTAGTGCGAAATTCATAGTCAACCGATCCCTTTTTAAGCAAATCAACGCTCTTTTGGATATTGTCCAGCAAATAGGAGGAAGAGACGCCCTCGAAACCGATTGTCTGCGGATATTTTTCCCGCGGAGCTTTGATGTCCATGGCCACATAATCCAGCAGTTTCTTTTTCAGCAAATCAGCTATTACAGCCGGATTCGATCCGTTGGTGTCAAGCTTTATTTTGTAGCCAAGCTTTTTTATCCGTGAACAGAAATCAGCCAATCGCTGATTAATGGTCGGCTCGCCTCCGCAAATAACAACCCCGTCCAGCTGGCCTTGGCGCTGTTTCAAAAAATCGAAAAAATCTTTTTCGGGCATTCGGGGCTGTCGGGCTATCTTTTCGGGTAAAACAAGCTCGGACGAATAACAAAACGGGCAACGGAAATTACAGCCCACCAGAAACACGACGCAAGCCAGTTGACCGGGATAATCTATCAGGGTTATTTTTTGCAGCCCGCCGATAATCATAAACAGATTAATAATTGCAAGCAAAGTCTTACGAATCCGTGGGTAAAACGAACTCTTTCCTATCTTTGAATTCCTGGGCCTTGCCTTTGTGCCACTGCTGAACCGGACGGATATATCCGACAACCCGCGAATAAACTTCGCAGGGCTGTTCAATGGTGCACTTGGGGCATTTCCAGTGCTCCCCCACCAGGTAGCCGTGACTGGGGCAGACCGAAAACGTCGGGGTAAGGGTTATATATGGCAGTTTGTAATTGCTGAAAACCTTCTTAACAAGGCTCTTCATCGCGGCAATGTCGTGAATCTGTTCGCCGAGGAACAAGTGCAGAACCGTATTGTGAACAAACACCAAACTGTTTTTCCCTGCCAGATAATTATGGTTGTTTTGCGTTGTAAGGTCGTAAAACTGATTATCGGCCACATCAACCTTGGAAACTTCCCGCACCCTTACAACCGGCAGATGACGTTTTCTCCTGTTGGAAAAATCATCATTCAGCCTGTCAAAATTTACCATATTTGACAAGCGGTCTTTGATCCTTAGCATCTCATAGCCCGGGATTCGAAGACGCCAGATGTCAATCTCGTTTTCTCTTCTGCTCGGCTTCAAGCTTTTAGCAATCATAATCCCCGCCAGACTGCAAATCTCCAAAATGTCATCGGCCAACCGCGAAGAAACAGTACAATACTCAAAATCGCCCTGTTTCTTGTCTATGTGCCCATCGCTGTCCATCAGCCCCGAAAGAAGCGAGAAAACATTGCTTTTATTAAGATTGTCCTTTATCTCCCTGCCGATAGCAACGTCGTAAACCTTTTTACCGGCACTAAAGCCCCACTTAAAAAGAAAATCCACCAGCTCATTCTTTGAGGTTGAGACCTCTTTCAGCGCCTTGCTTCTTGCGTCGTTGTTTATGACCGAAACCTGGCAATTGAAATGATCGTTCAAAATCCTCACAAGCTTGTCAAGCGCCTTACAATGATTGCTGAAGAATCTTACCTTGTGCCGCCGCAGACTTTTGCCCCCTCTATTGTCAATGAATTCCGAAAGACAGCCGTCGCCGATAAAGAACCCCAGCAGCCAAGCCAAATCTTCATTCAGCCGCGTAATCCGTTCGGGAAACAGGTTGGAAGAATTCTGCAATATATAATCCCCGGGCTTTAATTCGTCGGCCCGCTTTTCCACTATCTTATACTTCGGAAAATTCTCGTATTGCTCCTTACATTCGTCGTTCCACCTTATATGATTGGCAAAAGCCTTAAGATTGCTAACCTTGGTTTTACAAATCGGGCACGCCGGATTCGGCCTGAATCTTTCCATCACAAAGAACGGATGCCAGTCGGATGTGGTAATATCCAACCCCCTCTCGCCCTTCACCCTAATCTTGTCGTGCTTCTTAACGTCAATGACAACGGCCTGGGTAATATCATCCCACTCACTTGCGTTCTTCTGCGCGTTATAACTAAGGGCCTTGATGGGCTTCAGCGTTCCAAAATCTTTCACGATGTCTTCTATGGGCAATAATCCCTTATTTGTTAAAACCTTATTGCCTTTTTCTACGCAACCCCCCGTGTATTTGCACTGCAAATCGTCCTGTAAATCCAATGCCTTGAAAACATCATCGGTGTAATTAACCGGCAGCTGGGTGCTATTGGTGTAATAAGGCGTTTCTTTGGTGCCAGCGGTAATAATGTCAGGATATTTTTCCTTGTCTTTGAGGGCCAGGCGAAAGCTGGCTCCCTCGGCCGGCGTTGATTCCAAGTTATACAAATTGCCGGTTTCCTCCTGGTAAGCGACCATCCTGTCTCTCATAAAATCCATTACCTCAAGCGCGAATTTCCTGCCCTCGGGAGAACCGATATCTTCTCCCATAAAATTAAGCAGACATTCGTTCATGCCCAGGACGCCGATAGTCGAGAAATGATTGCCATAATGGCTGCCGCGCATCTTTTCGACGTCCTGCAAATAATATTTTGAATAAGGATAAAGCCCCTTTCTCATAAGGTCATCGATAGCACCCCTCTTAATTTCCAATGATTCCTTGGCCAAATCCATCACCCGCCCTAAACGCTCAAAAAATTCTTTCTTGGTCTTTGACAAATAGCCGACTCGGGACATATTAATGGTGGCCACGCCCTGCGAACCAGTGAGCGGATTGGCGCCGAAAAGACCGCCTCCCTTTTTGAGCAGTTCCTTGTTGGACAGGCGAAGCCGGCAACACATGCTCCTTACGTCCTCAGGCTTCATATCCGACTGCAGAAAATTGGCGAAATAACAGATGCCGTACTTGGCGGTAGCCAGCCACATCGGCTCCAGGTAATCGTCGTCCCATGGAAAATCGTGGGTTATGTTTACCGTAGGAATGGGAAAAGTAAAGACGCGCCCGTTCTTGTCACCTTCCATCATCGCCTCAAAAAAAGCTTTGTTCAAAACTTTCATCTCTTCGGCGAACTCGCCATAGGTTTCGGGCTGGGGTTCGCCCCCGCGAATCACCGGCTGCTTGGCGTAAGAAGGAGATGGCGCGATATCAACGGTGATATTAGAAAAAGGTGTTTGAAAACCGACCCTGGTCGGCACCGCGCAGCCGAACAAAAATTCCTGCATTGCCTGCTTGACCTGATTGAAATCCATATTGTCGTAACGGATGAAGGGAGCCAAAAGAGTGTCAAAATTCGAAAGCGCCTGCGCTCCGGCCGCTTCGCCCTGCAAAGTGAAGAAAAAATTGACAATTTGTCCTAGGGCTGTCCTTAGGTGTTTGGCCGGTTTTGATTCCACTTTGCCCTTTACCCCGCCAAAACCCTTTTTCAGCAGGTCATAGAGATCCCAGCCGCAACAATAGGCGCCTAAAAAATCAAGGTCGTGAATGTGAAAATCACCGCTTTGCACGGCTTCTCTTATCTGCTGGGGATAAATTTTATTCAGCCAATAACGTTTGGTAAGGGTGGAAACGCCGTAATTGTTCAAACCCTGCAGCGAATAGGCCATATTGGCATTTTCCTTGACCTGCCAATCAACCTCATTGATGTATTTGTCGTAAATCTCAACGGCCTCGTCGTAGATGGTTTCAGTCTCCCTTATTCTCCGGCGCTGTTCGCGATAAAGGATATAGGCTTTGGCCGTCTGAATCAGGTCTTCAAGCATCAGGACCTCCTCCACGATATCTTGGATCTGCTCCACGTCAGGTATTTCTCTTTTGGAAAAACGCCGATTTAGAATTTTAAGGACCCTATCAGAGACCTTTTCGGCTGTTTTTTCGTCGCCCTCTCCGCTTACGGTAAGGGCTTTGAAAATGGCTTTTGTGATGCGGTCTTGCTCAAAATCAGCAACACTGCCATCACGTTTTTTTACTTTGGCAATTTCTGGGGTTGTCATAAGATAAAAAAATAATGGTTAAGTGAAATCCATTATACCTAAAATAAAAAATAATGAACAACTGTGGATAACTATGCTTTTAAAACATATCCAAACCCTATTTACTGGTGGCAATCACTGTAATTTTCATTTCGCTGTCTTTTAAACTGCCGTCCTCGGAAACCCCGAAAACGATTTTGGCCTTAGAGCTGGCGTTCTTTTTGATGAAATTAGCGGCCATATTCACTTCGCTTAAAGACAAATCGCCCGCTCCTGCGATGTTTATCAGAATGCCGCTGGCGTCTTTAAGGGAAAAATCCAACAAAGACGAACGCAAAGCGGCCGAAGCGGCGATAATGGCCCGCTTTTCACCATGCGCCCGGCCGATACCCAGGAAAGCCCGGCCGGCATTCTTTAAAATGCTTTTCAAGTCGGCAAAATCAACGTTGATGATGCCTGGCAAAGATACCAAGTCAGAAATGGCTTTAACCGATTCCCGCAACACCTCATCGCAAACCCAAAAGGCAGCGGAAACCGTGGTGTTAGGCTTGGCCAGCCCCAGCAGCTTGTCATTAGGAATTACCAGCAAAGCATCCACCTTGTCTTCCAGATCGCGCAAGCCTTGTTGGGCGACATTCTTACGCTGCTGGCCCTCGAAAGAAAACGGCAAGGTAACTACCGCCATAGTAAGAATACCCAAACTCTTGGCGATTTCTCCTAAAATCGGAATGCCCGAGGTGCCGCTACCCCCGCCGAGCCCGCATGTCAAAAAAATCATTTCCGCGCCGACCAGGGCTTGTTTCAGCTCGTCAATGCTTTCACGGGCCGCTTTGGCTCCCAGTTTCACATCCATACCGGCTCCCCAGCCGTGAGTGGTGTTTTTCCCCAGTAAAATACGGTGATTCACGGGACAGAGCTTGAGGGACTGTGCGTCCGTGTTTACCGCGATCAAATCCACTCCGAAAATCCCGCCTTCTTTCATACGGTTTATGGCATTTACTCCCGAGCCGCCCACGCCGACCACTTTTATTTTCGGCAAGTTTTGTCTCACAAATTTTTATCTCAATTTATTTAAATTACGGCAAAAACGATTTAATAGCCCGTTTGAACTTTTCTTTAATGCCGGATGCGGCCAATCCGGTCTGGCCGTCGCTGTCTTCTTCGGCTTCAAAACCGGTCAATAAAAGTCCCAAGGCTCCGGACCATTGCAAGTCGTTGAAGTCGGAAAATCCCTGGATTTTGCCCAAGCGGCAGGGCAGCTTGAATTTTTGACGGGCGTATTCCACCAGGCCCGGCAAACCGGCCCCTCCGCCCGCGAGCACCACGCCAGCGGGCAAGGACTGGCCGGCCAGATATTTCTTCATCGATTTCTGGGTTTCGGTAATAATCTGACCGATTCTCGCCTCGACTATGCTGTCTAAAAGCTTGAGAGAAAACTCCACTCCGGTCTCCGGAAATCCGGACGCCTCGGGAGCAGGTTTTTCCGCATCAGGCCTGTTATCTTTGGCCTTCTTTGTCGGCTTGGGTCTTGCCTTGAGTAATTTTCTTTTCTCGCTTATTGCCCCGGGCAAAGCCGCGAAATCCAGCTTGATTTTTTCAGCTGTCTGAATTTCGGTTCTGAAACCGATGGCAATGTCATTGGTAATATTGGCCGAGCCAACCGGAAAAATGGCGAAATCCTTTAAATCGCCTTTCTCAAAAACAGCAACATTGGTGCTGCCCGCTCCGATTTCCAAAAGCATCACGCCTAATTCTTTTTGTTCGTCATTCAAAATAACCTTTGAAGAAGCCATGGGCGCGGCCGAGACATCAATAAGCGCCAAGCCAGCCCCTCCGATTGCTTTCTCCAGATTTTCCAGCAACGGCGAAAACAAACAGGCCAAAAGCACCTTTACCTCCAGGCGAATGCCCATAAGCCCAAGAGGGTCTTTGATGCCTGCTTCCCCGTCAACTATGAATTCCTGCGCAAAAACGTCCACTACCTCTTTATTTTTGGGCAAATTTACCGACTGGGCCGCTTTGAGCACCCTTTGTACGTCTTCGGAAGAAATTTTCTGGTCGGCCCGCGCTACAGACACCAAACCTTGCGATTCCAGAGAAAAAATATGACTGCCGCCAATCGTAGCCCAGCAGTCCCTGATTTTTAAATTGGCTTTTTGATTCAACTCTTTCACTGCCGCTTCCACGGCCCGGCCCACCTGCTCGGGCTTGATGATTTCTCCGTTGCGAACGCCCAAACAAGGCAATTGCGTCCGCGCCAGAACTTTTACTTCGCCGGTTTTCAAATCCTTGGTACCGCAAACGGCCCTGATGGAATTAGTACCGATGTCCAAAGCAGTGAGAGTGAGAGATTTCATAATGAAAATAGAATTTTTAAATATTTTTTTTCTTTGTTCAGCATTTCTCCGGCCTGTTTCTTTCCTTTTTCGTGGTCATAGCCCAAAAAGTGCAGCACTCCGTGAATCGTCACTTTTACCAACTCCCGCTCGAAAGAAACGCCGTCCTTTTTGGCATTATCTTTGATAATCTTAGGACAAATCAAAATGTCCAGTTCGGGAAAAGTTAGGACATCGGTCGGTTTGTTTTTTTTACGGTACTTCCGGTTCAGAGCTTTCATTTGGGCCGGGTCCGCCAAAACGAACGAAATATCTTTTTTGCTTTTCTCGCCGACCAAAACAGCTTTGATTATTCTTTTAAGCAGATTCTTATCCACCGCCGCGGCCGAAAGGTTATTCACCTCAATTGCCATAATATTTCTTAATAATAGCAAAACCAAAAAATCAAAACAAGACGGATTTAAATCCGTCTTGTTTTGGCTTGAAACCCGGCTGGAGTTTATCGTATTACCGGCTTGGCCATTTTTCTCATTTCCTGGTACTCTTTCCTCTTGGCCTCTCTTCTCAAAGCCGAAAATTTGGCTAAGGGCCGGCTCTTGGGCCGTCTTTTGAATTGTTTTTTCCTAGCCTGCAGCAAAATACCGCTCTTTCTTACCCGCTGGGTAAAACGCCGGACGATGTTTTGGGATGACTCCTTTCCCTGTTTTTGAACCTTTAATGGCATAATGTTATATTTTTAATTCCGAATCGCCTCCGGCCAAAAAATGCAGATGCAAGTGGGGTACGATCTGCCCGCCTGCTTCGCCCACGTTAAAAACCAGCTTATAGCCGCTGATTTTTTTATCTTCGGCGATTTTTTTGGCCGCTCTTATCAATTCCCCGGCTATTTCCTCGGAATTGTCTGACGCGATTGATTCTATATGATTTTTCGGAATAATCAAGTAGTGGATAGGGGCCCGGGGAAAAATATCCTTGAAAGCCAGGAAGTTTTCATTTTCAAAAACGATTTCGGAAGGCAAGCTGTTTTGGGCGATTTTGCAAAAAATACAATCTGTCATAAACGTTTTTTTAGCTCCTGAATCACTTTAGCCAGGGGAACGTTTCTTTGTTCGCCATTTTTCATCTCCCGGATGATGATTTCGTCGTCCAGGGCTTCTTTCTGGCCTAAAATCAAAACGTACTTTGCCTGCATTTTGTCGGCCAATCTCATCTGCGAAGTTAAAGAATCCTTGTGCAAACCCTCTCCGACCCTTATTTTAGCCGCCCGCAATTCTTCCAGGAGTTTTAACGATTTTTTCTTGGCCAGATCGCCCACCTGCGCCAGAAAAACAGCGGCCGTGCCTTCGTTGTCTTCGGGGCTTCGGGGTGAAGACGGCTTGCCTGCTTTCAATAAATTAACAATCCGCTCCACGCCGCCCGCGGCCCCGCAGGCCGGCGTATCCTTGCCGCCCAACAATTTAACCAGACCGTCATAACGGCCTCCGCCAGCCAGCGAACCCTGCGAAGCGCCGGTTTCGCTGTCTTCCCTGATCTCGAAAACCGTCTTGGTATAATAATCCAGACCCCTTACCAGATAAGGGTTGAGATTATAAGGCAGATTCAACTCGTCCAAATACTCCAAAAGCGGCTTGAAATGGTCGTGGCATTCCTTGCACAAATGGTCGACCATCTGGGGAGCTGATTTCTTGATGCGGTCGCATTTTTCTTCTTTGCAATCCAAAATCCGTAAGGGATTTTTCTTAAAACGCCGCTTGCAGTCGCCGCACAAAGAGCTTTGCTTTCCTCTCAAATAATTATTGAGCATCTTCTTGAAATAAGGCCGGCACTGCGAGCACCCGATGGAATTCAGATCCACCACCAAATTACGAAAACCTAGGCCCCTTAATATGTTATAAAAAATTTGAATGGTCAAAGCGTCAACCATCGGATCCTGGACACCCAAAAACTCAAAACCGAATTGATGAAACTGCCTTAATCTGCCGGCCTGGGGCCGTTCATGCCGAAAGCAAGGCCCGAAGTACCATAATTTCACCGGCTTGGGCCAGGCCGACAACCCATGCTGCATATAGGCCCGCGCGATGCCGGGCGTCCATTCGGGCCGCAAAGTCAAGCTGTCCCCGCCCTTGGTGCGCAGGCTGTACATCTCTTTTTCCACGATGTCGGTGGTCAAACCGGTGCCTTTTTCAAAAAGCTCGGTCTGCTCCAGAACAGGCGTTTGGATCCTTTGAAAGCCGTAAAAATCGGCCATGCTCTGGCAAATCTTCTCAACTTTGGCGAAATATTCCAACTCGGGCTCGAAAAGATCGTGCATGCCGGTTGGTGATTGAAATTTCAACATATTTTAATTTATAATTCCTGGTTTAATTCGCTTTGACCATAGGGTATCTCGGAAAAATATTCGGCGTCAAGCAAGGGCCAGGCCCTGATAATCACCCTGCCTATGAGATACTTGTTGTCCAATACTCCCCACTTGCGCGAATCAAACGAATGAGGCCGGTTGTCGCCCATTACGAAATATTCATTGGTTTTCAAAAGCACTTTCATATTATCGGCTGAAGTCAAAGGAAAAGCCTCGCCGATATATGGCTCGCTGATTGCCACGTCCTTACCGCTCGAATCAGCTACGTCTATTTTGCCGTCTTTTATTTCAATGGTTTCACCGGGCAAACCGATTATTCTTTTGATGAATCTCTGGGACGGGTCGAACGGATAATGGAAAACCACCACCTCGCCCCGCTGCGGTTCTCTCAAACGGTAGGACAGCTCATCAATAATCAGATAATCGCCGTCGTGAAAATTCGGCTCCATTGAGGCGCCCTTGACCAAAAACGGCTGAAACACAAAATAGCGTATGGGAATAACCACGATGGCCGCGATGGCCACTACCTGCAAAAGTTCCAAAATCAAAAGGAAAAATGCTTTAATAGACATAATAAATTATTTTAGCATAGCATATTTTAGCAAATACTCCCAATAATCACAAGAAAATGCTATGCTGGATAAAATTTTAAACATCAAGCTTATGATTTTAATCGCTGGACTGGGCAACCCCGGTTTCAAATACAAAAAAACGCGCCATAACATCGGTTTCATGGCTTTGGACGCTTTTCAAAAGGAAAACAACTTCCCTAGATTCAAACTGAATAAAAAAGCTCAAGCCGAAATCACCAAAGGACTTATGTCTGGCCAGGAGGTTTTTTTGGTCAAACCGCAAACTTTTATGAACAACTCGGGCCAGGCTGTAAAGTTTCTGGTAAAAGAAAACAGCTTCAACGAAAATTCGCTAATTATCGTTCACGACGATTTCGATCTGCCCTTGGGCGAGGTTAAAATTTCGCAAAATTCTGGTTCAGGCGGCCACCACGGCGTGCAATCAGTTATCGACCATCTCAAAACACAAAATTTCACCCGCTTGCGAATCGGCACCAGACCGATCATAGAAGGGCTTTCAGACGAAGCTGATTCGGGCAAGCTAAAAGCGGAAAACTTCGTACTGAAAAAATTCAGCAAAGATGAAGAAAAACAACTGCCGGAAATCCTGAAAAAAGCCTGCGATGCCTTATCAGCCACAATGCGGACTTAATGGAAAAAGAAACGATAAACAATATTTTAATCACCGCCATCACCCCCTATTTTTTGGAAAAGGGGTTTGTTTGGTTCCAAGAAAATCTGCCGGAGATTTTAAAGGCGCGAAAAACCCAGACATTCTGGCAGGACAACACCCTGTTTCTGGAAAAAGACCAGAAAACAAGCATCTCGGAAATCCTGAAAAAGATCGACGAAATGGGCTATGAAAAGGTTTTCAAGATAACCGACCCGGGCGAATTTTCGCAAGTCGGGGGCATAATCGAGATATTTCCCGTCAACCTGGCTTTTGCGGTGCGCCTGGATTTCTTGGGCAACATACTTGAAGCCATCGAAAAACTGCCCGTAGAAATAACCGATGAAGAAACATCCAGAAAAATATTGAACAAAAAATTGAAGTCGCAAAAAGTATTCAGCGACCTCAAAGGCTTGAAGCCCGGAGACTATCTGGTGCACCTTGATCATGGCATCAGCCGTTTTCTCGGAGAAAAACAAATAGAAGAAAAACGCTATTATATCTTGGAATACGCCGCCAACGACAAGCTCTACGTGCCGTTTGGCCTGGAAAGAAAGCTCTCTAGATACATCGGATTCAACGAACCAAAACTTTCGCGTTTAGGCGGGGTTTTGTGGCAGAAAACCAAACAAAAGATCAAAGAAGAGGCTGAAAAATTCGCCAAGGAGCTTTTGGCGGTCTTCGCCCAAAAAGAGATCAGCCACCGGCCCGTTTACAGCCGCGATGAATTTTCCCAAGCCCTGGAAGAAAATTTTCCCTTTGAGCTTACCATTGACCAAAAGCATGTTTTGGAGGAAATCGCCGCTGATTTGGATAAGACAACGCCAGCGGACCGCATTGTCTGCGGCGACGTTGGCTTTGGCAAAACCGAAATAGCTTTGAGAACGGCCGCCCTTGTGGCTGAAAACAACCGCCAGGTGGCTTTGATCTGCCCGACCGCCATTCTGGCCTCACAGCACTTCGCCACTTTTCGATCACGGCTGAAGAATTTGCCCCTGAATATTGCCCTGCTCTCCAGGCTGCAAACAGCCGACGAACGGCGAAAGATTATCGCTGGTTTGAAGAACGGCGAGATTGACATCATTATCGGCACGCACAGCATTCTGGCCAAAAACGTGGAATTCAAAAACCTGGGCCTCCTTATCATTGACGACGAGCAAAAGTTCGGCGTCAAACAAAAAGAAAAATTGAGAAGCCAAAATCCCGCCCTTGACGTTATTTATCTTTCAGCTACGCCCATACCGCGCACCCTTTATCTTGCCTTGTCATCGCTCAAAGAGATCAGCTTCATCCAGACGCCCCCGGAAGGCAGAAAAGCCGTCAAAACATTCGTTCTGCCGTTCAAGAGAGAAGCGGTCAAGAAAGCCATTGAAAGCGAGATAAGCAGAGGCGGACAGATATATTTTCTCCATAACAGGGTGGAAACGATTGCCGCGGTCAAGCAATATCTCGCTGATCTGAAAACAAAAGCGAGAATAGCCATTTTGCACGCCAAGCTTTCTGACAAGGAAATAATCAGAACAATGAACGAGTTCCAGCAGGGCGAAGTCGATCTGCTTTTGTCAACCACCATTATCGAAAACGGCCTGGATATCGCCCGGGCCAACACTCTCATCGTTGACAATGCCACGAGACTGGGCCTGGCCCAAGCCTATCAGCTACGGGGCAGGATAGGACGCTCCTCCCGACAGGCTGACGCTTATTTCTTCTACCCCAAAGGCCAGCTCAAAGGCCTGGCCAAAAAACGCCTGGCGGCTCTGAAACAGGCCGAGGAACTGGGTAGCGGATACAGGATAGCCACGGCCGACCTGGAGATCAGGGGCGCCGGCAACATCCTGGGTAGGGAGCAATCGGGCTCTGTCAACCGCATCGGCCTGAATTTATACTGCCAGATGCTCTCCGAAGCCGTAGAAAAAATCAAGGCAAAATAGATCAGGCGAATAAACCCGTGCTCAAATAACGATCGCCGCGATCCGGAAAAACAGTGACTATATTGCCCTGTTTTACTCCGCGAGCCACCCTTAGAGCGCCCGCCAAAGCCGCGCCGCTGGAAATCCCGACGAACAGACCTTCCTTTTTTCCCATCATGCGCGTTGCTTCCAAGGCCTCCTCATCCATAACAGTAAATTTCTCATCTAAAAGCTCCGGATGATAAATTCCGGGCATGATCGACTCTTCCATGTTCTTCAATCCTTGGATTTTGTGGTTCCTGGCTGGCTCCAACCCGATGATTTTAAGGCCGGGATTTTTCTCTTTCAAATACCGGCCCGTGCCCAAAAGCGTGCCGCCCGTGCCTATACCCGCCGCGAAAAAATCAACCTTCCCTTTGGTCTGCCTCCAAATCTCCGGACCGGTCGTCTCGTAATGACTCAAAGTGTTGTCCTCATTGTCGAACTGATTGGGCATAAAATACCTCCCGGGCTGCTCGTCAAGCAATTGCCGAACTCTTCTGATAGCTCCGTCAGTGCCCTCGGCTGCCGGGGTCAATACAATCTCGGCTCCCAACGCCTCCATTGTTTTGCGCCTTTCCATTGAAGCCGCTTCGGACATAAATAGTTTGACCCTGTATCCCCTGCTGGCCCCTATCATCGCCAAAGCAATGCCCGTGTTCCCCGAAGTCGCCTCAATGATGATTTTTCCCTTATCGAGCCGGCCTGTTTCTTCGGCTTTAAGTATCATGCGCAAAGCCGGCCTGTCCTTGACCGACCCGCCCGGATTAGCGCCCTCCAGCTTGGCGAATATCCTCACCCGAGGCCAATAACGATTGGTTTTGATGATTTCAATAAGAGGGGTGTTGCCTATCGCAGCCAGAATGCCACGCTTGTTCTCGTTTGTTTGATTCTTTAATATCATAAATTTATCGGTAACTAAAAAGCCCCTTTCGGGGGCTGATTCATGAACTGTCTGTCTGATCGAACTATGTTTTGTTTCTACAGCAAGATAAACTGCCCCCTCGTTTAAAGAGACAGCGGCAGCAACAAATTGACTGAATAAAGATTGTATCCCTCATTTATTTTCCAAGACCGCTTTGACGCGTCGAATCGCTTTGTTTTAATTCCTGCGTTTATTATTTGCGATAAGTGGAAGATGTCCGGTGCTCTAACGCCAGAATCTTTATGGCGCCTCTGTTGTTGCGAAAAATGATCCTAAGATCGCCCTTTCTCGCTCTGTAAATATCGTCTCTGCCTTTCAACTTTTTAATATCCAACCCCTTTATCTCGCCTTTTCGCACAAGCAACAGGATGTTCTTCAACTTCTCTCGTTCGCTCGGGCTCAATTTTCGCAAAGCCTTGGCAATTTTATCAACCATAATCCCGACAACGGACGATTATAAGCGGGAGAGAATGTCTTCTATGTCTACGCCACCCTTTTTAATTTTTGTGAAATCAAGCGCCTCTTCCCATATTTCGTCCCGCACCGAAGAAACTCTAAACAAAGGCTTTGACTTCTTAAAAACGACAAAAGACATCCCTTTTTCGATCTGCCGGGCATAATCGGCCATATTTTGTCTCAAATCCTTAACGGAAATAATGTTTTCCATATTTCATTTATGTTCGTAAAAGCTAAACTTAAGATTACGTTAAGTTTAGCTTACTGCATGCTTTTGTCAAGACGGGTTTATTCCAAAACCGCTTTGATGCGCCGAACGCCCGCGGAAGAGGCTTCTTCTTTGACAATCCTGAAAACACCGAGCTGGCCCGTGCTGGTAACGTGCGGCCCGGCGCAAATCTCTTTTGAACAAATATTTTCCTCGCTGCCAACGGTATAAACTTTCACCCTGTCAGCGTACTTGTGCCCGAACACACCAACAGCTCCGCAATCAAAAGCGCATTCGGTGGGCATTTCTTCGCAAATCACCGGCAGATTCTCTTTTATCTTTTGATTCACCAATTCCTCAACCCTTTTAATCTCTTCGGCTGTCATTTTCCTGTCCAAGTTAAAATCGAAACGCAAGCGTTCAGCCGTAATATTACTGCCCTTCTGCTGAACGCCATCACCCAAAACCTCTCTCAAAGCCGCCAGCAATAAATGGGTGGCTGTGTGATATTTGGTGGTTTGTTCTGAATTGTCAGCCAACCCTGATTTGAACTGCCCGGCCGAAGCGGTGCGGGATAGGTCCTGATGTTCTTTCATCGCCCTGTCAAACCCCTCCTGGTCAAATCGCAATCCCAACTCTTTGACGACCTCCTGGCTTAACTCCGGAGGCGTTCCATAGGATTGATAATTCTCGTAAACATACCAGCCCGAGGCCACGCCCGGAGACGAAAGAATCGGAGCATCGTGAATCCTTTTGGACAGGCCCTGATCTCTTGCGGCCAAAAGGTCTATCTTGTATTGTTTTATCTTATCAAGGGGTCCTTCCAGACTTTTCTCTTCTTTGCCCAATTCCTCAAAAATAAACTTCTGGTTTTCAATAAGCTCCGGATAAACATTCTCGTAAATCTTCATCACCGCTTGGGCGATTTCCGGCGTAAAACCGTCTTTTATACCCAAAAGTTTGCCGTACCTTACGGCCCGTCTGATCAAGCGGCGCAAAACATAGCCTCGCCCCGTGTTGGAGGGCACCAGGCCTTCAGCCAGAACAAAAGCGGCAACCTTGATATGGTCGGCGATTATCCTGAATGGTTTCTCGTTGCCTTGGTAGGGCTTACCGGAAATCTCCTCGATCTTTTTGATGATCGGCACAAAAAGCTCGGTTTCATAAACATTGCTCTTGCCCTGCAGAACAGCCGCGACCCTTTCAAGACCCAGGCCTGTGTCAACGTTCTTTTGCAACAATTCTTCAAACTCTCCCTGGGATGTTTTGTTATACTGCATGAAAACATCGTTCCAGATCTCAATCCATCTTTTGTCGCTCGGATCGTAAACCTTGGGAGCTGCGTCCTCGCCTGTCCAATAAAACATCTCGGTATCAGGGCCACACGGCCCGGTGTTTCCGGCCGGGCCCCACCAGTTATCCTCACGTCCCAGATAAGCGATTCTTTCTTTGGGAACGCCCAATGATTGCCAGATACCGGCTGCTTCTTCATCGCGCGGGATATTGTTTTGGGATTCGCCTTTGAACACGGTAAAAGCCAGCCGTTCAAGGGGTATGCCCAGTTCCTTGGTCAAGAACTCAAAGCTCCATTCAATCGCCTCCTTTTTGAAGTAATCGCCCAACGACCAATTGCCCAGCATCTCAAAGAACGTCAAATGAGTGGCATCTCCCACGTCATCAATATCACCGGTTCTGATGCACTTTTGCGAATCGCATATCCTCTTGCCCATGGGATGCTTCTCACCCAAAAGATAAGGCACCAGCGGGTGCATACCGGCCGTGGTGAACAAAACCGTCGGATCGTTTTCTGGAATCAAAGGGGCTGAAGGGATGATCTTATGCCCCTTTTTTTCAAAAAACTCAAGGTATTTTTTTCTCAATTCGTCAGCTCGCATAATTTTGTGCGCGTTGTGCGCATTTTAACAAAAAACCGCCCTGCTTGGCAATATAAAACAAAGATCAGCGGCGGAGGCGATCATTGAAAACTTGAACCGGCAAATGGCCGAATTGCGATGATCAATTGCCGAATCAGAGATAACTTAGCAGCTCATTTTTCGCGGTTTCCAGGCCTTCTTTTTTCCCGAATTCGTAATCTTTGAAAGCCTTCCAAAAGTTGATCGTCTTCGGTTTGTTCCACGGCTTGAAAACTATGGCAATATGGTTATATTCCTGGCCGCCCATTCGGATGTTCTTAGCCCATATCCATTCACGCCCCCATTGAAAATTTTTGAATAACCGGACCTCCAAAGAATCCGAATCAATCCACTCTCTGCGCTGTGACCAATTGAGTATCGCGGCCCGCGATTCGATTTTCGGAATGATATTTTTTTCAGCATACTCTTTCCACAACTGTTTATCGGAATAAACAAAAAGAATAAAACGATTTTGAGGCAGCCACTCGCTCCTGACCCCGCGAAGCAGATGATGTCTTTGTATGAATCTTACATTCAACCACGGGATAAGAAACATCAACGCTACCAGCAAAACAACCGGAAAAAACAAAATAAGCGCTAGAATAAAAAACACCGTAACATACCTCGGTGATTTTTTCGTTTTGATTCTCTCGGGCATATGGATAAAGTATACAGAGAATTAAGGGCTGACATCAACACTCGGGTAAAATAAAAAACAGCCGAAGCCGTTTTCATAATCAAAGAATATTCTTTAAATCAATCAACAAATTTCATTGACTTTATCGCTTCTTCCATAACTTTTATATGGCTCATTCTCCCCTCTGCGCTATCGGAGAAATAATTTATTACTGAAAAATAATAAATATTGCTTTCGTCTTCAAATAAAGCGTTTTCCTCTGGCAAAAATTTATCCAGCGATGCCGGCCAATCCCCATTGCTTTCCGAAGTTAAATAAAAGATTGCTTTTTTACCTCCGTTTATTGGATGTTCAGTTTTCTTAACGAATCCCTTCTTAGACATTCGTTCAAGTTCATCTATGCTTTCCTTAAAATAAGAAAATTCGGGTTTATCCAAAGATTCTCTCGGGATTACATTCATAATGAAATAATCTCTCCCGTTAATACCCGGATTGTTGTCCAAAAAGCTGCTTCTGAAATTATCTTTGAAGTCTTCGTCAACCAATAAAATATTGTCGGCGGACGAATTTGAAAATTTTTCTTCCAAAATATACCTGCCATTTGGTACATTCATTGAAAATCCGTATTCCTTATTAAGGTATACCGGACCAGGAATAATAGTGTAGAACTCAAGTTTGGATTCTTTGTTTGCAATGCTTTCAAACTCTCTCTGAGACTTATCCGATATCGCTCGCTCCCTATCACAACACGACCAAAAAATTATCGGCCAAGCAGACGAAATTAAAATTAAAGCGATTATAATATACAAAGAATATTTGTTTAGTATTGCAAGAACTTTTCTAAACATATGATTCCAAATAACCCGAGCCCTACTTAAAAATTGTTTGATAGGGCTCGGTTTGCCCAAGGAGAAAACTTACTAAACTCTTTAGATAACCTGATAGACCGTCCAAGCAGCGATATACTTCTGCCATTGTGCCATAGTAAATGGATGAAGCGTCACTACTTCCTTCTTCTTCTGGTTAAAGTTAGAATCATACCATTCCATAGACATCTTACTGAAGTCAATCGACTTAATAATCGCTGTATGCGGACCGTTATTGCAACAATTCCAACTAGCGGCAACGTTTTGTCTCCACCGCATCTGAATAATCTGTCCAGGCTTCAAATAAGACGGGAAGCTGGTTATACAATAGTTTTGGGGATATAGCTGCCAAACCACTCTCGCGTTACCAGCAGGATTCCACTGGGCATTGTGCACTAGAAGACCACATGGGTAACACTTTTAATGTTTTCTCGGTGAATCGGATCGGCGTCGAATAACCAAGGGCCTGATGGGGCCGGACAAAATTGTATTCGATCAGCCATTCAGTGAGCCTTGAG
>JAQUKS010000020.1 GCA_028718965.1 Minisyncoccota bacterium | reverse complement strand
GCCAAGGCCGCGAGCAAGAAGCTGCCTGCCAAGGCCGCAAACAGCTCCAAAGGCAAAAAGCCGATGGTCAATAAGGCAAAGATCAAAAAGTAAGATGAAAATTCAGGAAATTTTCAACTTAGCCCTCAAAATGGGCAGAGAAGCCGATTTCAGGAGTGAGCAGGAGATCGATAATTTTTTGGCCCGCAAAAGAAAGCGCTACGAAAAGCTGGACGAAAAGGCCAAAGATGATTTTGACAAGGAAGAGCTGGTCAATCCTTATCTGGATTCGAGGATTTTGCATATAGCGGACGATCGCGAGATAAAAACGGTTTTGGTTGGCATTGACATCGAGTCAGCCGAGATATTGCTGGCCAAGGAGCTCACTGGTGTTGACCTTATAATCGCCCATCATCCGCGGGGCAAGGGCCTGGCCAATCTGCACGACGTGATGAGCCTGCAGTGCGATGTTCTCAACAAATACGGCGTGCCCATAAACATTGCCGAGGGCCTGATGAGAGAGCGCATCTCCGAGGTGGCCCGCGGCATCAATGCCTCCAATCACGAGAGGGCGGTTGACACGGCCCGGCTGCTCGGGTTCAATTTCATGTGCGTGCACACGCCCTGCGACAACATGGCCGCGAACTTTTTGAAACCAATCGTCGAGGATCAAGCCATAGAAACGGTCGGCGATCTGGTAGAAAAGCTCAAAGATATCCCTGAATACAGAAAAGCCCAGGAAATCGGCGCGGGACCAAAAATATTCGCGGGCTCTCCGGAAAACCGCGCCGGCCGCATCACCCTCACCGAGATAACCGGGGGCACCGAGGGCTCGCCCAAGCTTTACGAGAAAATGGCCCAAGCGGGCATCGGCACGGTGATCGGCATGCATCAGTCAGAAGAGCACAGAAAGGAGGCCGAAGCCGCAAATGTTAACGTGGTCATTGCCGGCCACATTTCATCCGATTCCATTGGCGTGAATCTGTTTTTGGATGTTTTGGAAAAGAACGGCGTTCGGACAATCCCCTGTTCGGGGCTGATTCGCGTTGCGCGCGATAAAAACAAATAATAAGCTTCGGATATTCCGGGGCGTGTTTAAAAAAATATGGAGAAAAACGAAAAAATGTTTGATGGCGCCTTAAGGGAGCCCGACGAACACAAACCCAGCCCCGAAGAGGTTTTCGATCTCATTGGAGAAGAGCGGGCGAGTATTTTGGATATGCTAAAGAGAGAAAAGAACGATGACGGGAGAAAACTCACGTCCCAAGAAAAATACGCGCTTCGCGCTTATAAAGAGACTCTCATGAGGGCTGCCGAGGTGATAGAAAAAGCGATACAAAAATCCGCTTCATCGGATAAAAAAGAAAGGTCGGAAAATTGAGTGTTCGTTTTTCGACAAAATTCATTTGTTTTTTTCCGACAATAATGCTATTTTAAAATAAAATAAAAAATCGTAAATAAAAATAAAAAATTATGGTAAAAAGCAAATTTGAGGAAAGGGATTTCGATAAATACGATATTAGAAAACAAGGACAAGCAAAGCCGGAAGCGAAATTGGAAATAAGGCCGGAAGCAAAATCGGAGAGTTTTCGTGAAATCGGCGCGGAAAGAGGAGAAAGAATCCAGGAAAGGATCATGGCGGCGAAGGAGCGCTCCAGAGGCCTTGGGGAGAGAATAAAAGGCAGACTGGGAAGAATCGGCAAAGCCGGGATTGATTATACTTTGGCTCTGCCCGAGATATTCAAAGCAGGCGCTAAGAAAGGATTTGAAACCGTAAAGGGTCTTGGCAAGGCTGGAGTCGAGGGTGTTAAGGGCTTTGGCGCCAAGGCGACTGAATGGGCGGATAACAAATACGCGGGCATGGTCGGCTGGGTGCTAAGAAAAACAGCCGAAGCCTGGTCAAAGAACAATGAAATGGCCACCGCTTTTACTATCGGAATAGAAGACGCCGAAGCGGCGTATAAAGGCTATGCCAAAGAGCGCCGTGAAGCAAGGAAAAGCGAAAGGCTTGCCGCTCAAAGAGAGAAGCTGCAAAATCAGATTGAGGCTGGTGATCTAAGCCCGGAAAACCGAAAGGCCGCCGAAGGCGAAATGAAAAAACTGCGAGGTGTAGACGCTCTGTCGGAGAACCTCGCGCAAGCCGCTTAATTTTTTAATAAATTTTTATGAATAAAAAAGAAAAAATCGTCAAAATAATCCAAGGAGCAGACGTTTCCCAAGAGATAAAAGACGAATTGCTGGCTTTGGCGGAGGGAAATGACATCGGCGAAGAGACGATAGAAAAAATGCAGGAAGTTTTGGACGGCAAGGCGATCGAGGTCGTTCGGGAAATCAGCAATATCATTACGGAAGACGCGCTTGACAAGTTTGATCAGGGAATGGATGATCTGGAAAGAGATATGGATGATTTTGAAGACGAGCTTAATACCAAAGCGGATGAGATCGACGTGTCGGTGACCCGCGCCAAAATAGCCGGCGAAGACAATTAAAACATCACGGTTGAATTCAAAAAACTGGCCGAAAGGCCGGTTTTTTGGTAGAATAAGGCAATGAGAAAGTATTCCTGCAAGCAGGCCAAACGGGGTAAGACCGCTTACCGGACCCCCAGCGATAAACGTTATCAGCTGGTGGTGCGCAACGCCAAGCGTCGCGCCAAATGATTATGGCAAACTATTCGGAAAATCCGGTCGATTTTTTGAACGCCAAAAAAGAAAAGCTGGCCGGTGTTCTTACTTTGCCCAAATACACGACCAATCTGCCAGCTGTAATCATTTGCCATGGCTTTGCCAAAACAAAGTCTGATAGAAAATTCGTCGAATTATCGCGCTTTCTGGCTGATAAGGGCGTGGCCAGCCTTCGCTTTGATTTTTCCGGCCATGGCGAATCCGAAGGCGACTTCGAAAAGATGACCATTCAGAAAGAATCCGGCGATTTGGCGTACGCTTTCGGTTTTTTGAGCAAGCAAAAAAGGATCAACAGCAGCAAAATCGCAATTATCGGCCATAGCTTGGGATGCGTGGCGGCGGTTTCATTCCAGGCGCAATGTCAAAAGGCCAATACTTTGATTTTGCTCGCTCCGGCCTTGCAGCAAAAAGAACTGATTTCGGGCTGGTATTCGAAGAAACAAATCGCGCTTTGCCAAAAAGAAAAATATGCCGATGCCCCGAGAGGCCGGATTGGCCTCGGCTATCTGGAGGGCGCTTTGGCTTTTGAGTGGAGAGAAATCATCGAGAAGATCGCTTCGCCTGTTTTGATAATTCACGGCCAGAAAGACGAAGACGTGCCGTTGAAATATAGCCGCGAATTGTTCAGAGCCATTAAGGCCGACAAAAAATTGGAAATTATAGAAACCGCCGACCACGGCCTGGAAAGCTATCAAGCCAAAAGAGAAACCCTAACCTATTCTTATAACTGGCTCAAGAAAAAACTCCTTTGACCACGGCCTATCCGGAAACAGCCGGATTAGTTTAATGTTTTTACCATATAGGTATTTTTAAGTTTGTAGCCCATCTTGCGGTAATACGGGCGAACGCCTACGCCGGAAATTACGGCGATTTTTTCGTATCCGGATTTTTTAGCGATTTTCTCCGCCACAGCCATGAGTTTTTTGCCCAGGCCTCTGTGCTGGATAAGCTCGCGCGAGGCCAGGCCTTGCGCAAGCTGCGCCATCTGGCCGTAGGTGTGGAGGTCGCGGATAAAAGCCTGCCCGGCCAGACGCAAACGCAACAGAGCGAAAAGTTTTGTTCGCGCCTTGTCTTCAAAACTTAAAAAGATTTCCCGGCCAGCGGAGGCTTCGTAATCTTCGCGGAACAGGCAGGGTTTTTCATCCGCGGCGCGATCGCCTTTTGTCTCGCGGCAGCGGACGCATTGGCAGACGAGGCCGGTTTTAGCCATTTCTTTTAGCACGGTTTCACGTAGATTAAGGGTTTTGCTGCCTGCCACGATATCGTTTGGCGGAATGTCGCGGATAACCCGCTCTACCCGCACCCATTTTGGCAGGGTTTTTTTAATTTCTATTAAAAGCGCTATTAACTCTTTTTCCGTATAGGGTTTAAACTTGCCTTGCTGATAAAACTTGTGTAGCTTGGTGTCTTTCACTAAGGCTAAAGGATAAATTTTCAAATAATCGGGCTTGAAGCCAGGGTTGGTAAAAATTTCTTTAAACATCGCCATATCTTTCTTGAAAGATGACCCGTAAAGTCCGGGCATCATTTGGTAAGCCACTTTAAAGCCGGCGTTTTTTAGCAATCGGGTGGTCGCGATGGTGGCGGCTACAGTGTGGCCGCGTTGGTTGAGCTGTAAAATATCATCATAAATTGTTTGAACACCAAGCTCTACCTTGGTAACGCCCAGTCCCCGCAGCCATTTTATTTCTTCAGGATTTATATAATCCGGCCGTGTTTCCACGGCAATGCCGACTATCCGGCATTTGGCTTTTTCGTTCCGCTTTTGCAGGTTTTCCAGGTTTTGTTTTCCGGAGCGCGATTTCAGGCCTTTAACCCCGGACTTTAAACCGAATTCATTGCAGGCTCTGAAACATTCGGCTATGAACCGCTCCTGATATTTTTCGGGATAAAAGCTCCAAGTGCCCCCGATAACGCGTAATTCCACCTTGTCAACGGGGTGGCCGATTTCTCGGAGGGCTTTCAGGCGCATAGCCACTTGTCGGTAGGGACTAAACTTGTTGGTAACCGCCCGCTGCACAGCGGGCTCGCTGGCCAGATAGCTTTTGGGAATATTTTTTTGGCTGGGGCAAAAAATACACTTGCCCGGGCATGGCCAGGGCTTTGTCAAGACTGACACGTTCACCACGCCCGAGAGCGAACGCACCGGTCTTTTTCGCAGCAAAATCTCCAATAACGGGAAGGAGTCGCTTTGCCCACTTTTTTTAGATAAGGTTTCGTGGTAGATTTTAAGTAGCTCGGAGTTTTTGAATATTGCTAGCCCGTGTTCTTTGGAAGTGTCGCGTTTGAACCGCTCCAAATCTGCCCTGGTTTTTAAGCCGGCTTTCAGCAGCTGGGAGCCAATCTGTTGTTTTAAATTTTTATCCATGAATCAAGATTACGCCCGACAATTATCAGATAAGGTTAAAAGCGATTACAATCGGATTGCCGAGGACTTTTCCAATACGCGCCATCTGGTTTGGCAAGAGATTGATTTTTTGTTCGACTATATCAAGCCCGATGACAAAGTGCTTGATTCGGGCTGCGGCAACGGCCGCTATTCGCCTTTAATCAAAGCAAGAGGCGGGCGGTATTTCGGCGTTGACAGCTCGGAAGAGCTGATCAAAATCGCCAAAAGCCGGTATCCGGCCGAGGATTTTCAGACAGCTGATGTTTTGAATCTGCCTTTTGCCAATGATTTTTTTGACAAGATTTACAGTATTGCTGTTTTGCACCATATCCCGTCGAGGGAATTGCGTTTGAAATTTTTCAGCGAGGCTGAAAGAGCATTGAAGAAAAACGGTCTGCTGGTACTTACGGTTTGGAAATTCAAACGTTGGCAAGAAAGGGTTTTGCTTTTAAAATATAACATTTTAAGGGCTTTGGGCAAGTCGAAGCTGGAAAGAAACGATTTATTTCTGCCCTGGCAAAACAAAATCCCCCGTTATTACCATTTTTTCAACGAGCAGGAATTGAGAAAATTAGCTGGCGAAGCCGGCTTTGAAATCGTCAAAAGCGGTATAGTGAGCAATGAAAGGGGCAACAGGAACAATGTTTTTCTAGTGGCCCGGAAATTATAGGCTCAATATAGCTCCCATAGCTCAATCGGACAGAGCGCGGCCCTCCGGAGGCTGAAATGAAGGTTCGAGTCCTTCTGGGAGCACAGGGGCTTTTTAACAGAGCGAGCGGGCATGCTTTGCTGGAAAGCTTTTTTTGTTTAGTGAGGAATTATGGTATAATGATTAACCGACAGTATATTTTTCAGTTTTTTAAGTTTCTTTTTCGGATAAAATTTAAAATTATGCCCAAAAACAAAAAACAAGACATATCGGACATCTCTTTGGCCGATCACAAATATAAAATTTGCGTTTCCGGCGCCGCTGAAATGAGCTGCTGCTCGCCCAACATCAAAGAGCTTGGCGAGGAGATAGGCCGCGAGATAGTCAAACAGGGCTGTGTTTTGCTCACCGGCGCTACTACCGGCGTGCCTTATTACGCGGCCAAGGGCGCCAAAAAGGCCGGCGGGGTAAGCATCGGATTTTCTCCCGCGGGCAGCAGACAAGAGCACATAAGCACTTACAAGTTGCCGGTTGATTATTTCGACCTTATTGTTTACACCGGCTTTGATTACGTGGGGCGCAATCTGGTGCTCACCAAGTCCGCTGACGGAGTGATCATCATGTGCGGTCGGACGGGCACTCTGAACGAATTCACCATTGCTTTTGAAACCCATACTCCGGTCGGCGTCATGCAAGGGTCAGGGGGCACGGCCGACCTCATTGAGCCGGTTTTGGCCAAGGGCTACCGCCCCAAAACCAAGATAGTTTACGACACCAACCCGAAGAAACTGGTTGAAAAACTGATAAAAGTCATAGCCGCCGAACAGCGTAAGGGCCTCAAGCAAAGGTCGGCCATGTAGTAATTTAAAATACTTTAATCATACGAATAATATGGCTGTCAAGAAAAGGACCAGCCAAAAACCAGCCAAAAAGAAAGCGGTCAAGCCGATTAAGAAAGCGTTGGCTGAAAAGAAGAAAGCCCCGGCAACAAAAGCGAAGAAGATCGTCAAAAAAACGGCCAAAAAAGAGATTTTGGCCGGCAGGATCGTGCACTATTTTGATAAGATCAAGGTGGCTGTCATCAAATTGAACGTTCCTCTGTCTTTGGGTGATGACATCCGCATCAGCGGCGGCGCTGACACTGATTTCAAACAAAAGGTGCAGTCGATGCAGATAGACCATCAGGCCATTAAAAAAGCCGCCAAGGGGCAGGAGATCGGAATCAAAACAAAGGAAGCCGCGAGAGACGGCTACAGGGTGTATAAGATATAGCGAGATGAAAGTGCCAAAAACAATACTGGCTGGCGCCTCTTTGGCCGGGACGATAATAGGCGCTGGCGTTTTTGCCATTCCTTATGTTTTCTCGCAAAGCGGGGTCATCCCCTGTTTGATTTATTTCATTATACTGACGCCCCTGATAATACTTTTGCATTTGTTTTTCGGGGAGATCACGCTGCGCACCAGGGAAGAACAGCGCCTTGTCGGTTACGTGGGCCGCTATCTGGGCAAAAAAGCCAAAGCCCTGGCGGCTTTTTCGATAATCGCGGGCACAATAGGTTCTTTGCTGGTTTATATCATACTGTCCGGCGATTTTTTGAGCATTATCTTCCCTCATTCCTTATCGTCAGTCCAAATGTCGATACTTGTCTGGGGGGTTTTGTCATTTTTGGTTTTTTTGGGCACCAGTTCCATCGCTCTGGTCGAACTGATGATGGGAGGCCTTTTCATTTTGATAATCGCCATTATTTTTTTGTTTTGTCTGCCGCTTTTTGAAACTTTCAACCTTACTCTATTCAACGCGAATAAGATTTTTCTGCCTTTCGGCGTTTTGATGTTCAGCCTTATCGGGTGGTCGGTGATCGGAGAAGCGGAAGACATTTTGACCGAAAAGAAGAAGCTTAAAACCGTTATCACGGCGGTCATCTCGTTTTGCGCTGTTTTTTACTTCTTTTTCGGCTTGATTATCAGCGGTGTAAGCGGCCAGGCCACAAGTAGCGAGGCGATGAAGGGCTTGGTGCCTTTTTTAGGGTATAAAGTAACGGTTCTGGGGGCTTTATTCGGCTTTTTGGCCGTGTCCACTTCTTTTTTGACCTTGGCCAATTATCTAAGGAATACCTTTGCTTATGATTACAGGATGGGGCATAAACGGTCTTTTGCCCTGGCTTGTTTCGCGCCGCTGATTTTGTTTTTGACCGGGTTTCGTGATTTCATAGCGGTGATATCCGTTTTGGGCACGGTCATCGGCCTCATAGAAGGCGTGGCTTTGATCTTCACTTACAAAAAGGCCAAGACGCTCGGTGACAGAACTCCAGAATATTCGTTAAAAACGCCGGCCTTTTTGCTCTATTTGGCGATATTCATATTGGCGGCCGGAACCATAACCGAACTTTTTCATCTATGAAACCTTTATTTGTTGTCAACGCGCGGGGGGAAAGAGAACCTTTTTCTTTTCAAAAAGTTGAAAGAAGCGCCATGATGGCCGGCGCTTCGGAACAGGCCGCTCACCAGATCGCCCATTCCATTCAGAAATGGGCCCGTGATAATGTAAAGACAGGGGACATATTCAGGCAGGTAAGAAAGCGGCTCGACAAGCATCACCCTTCTTTTGCCTTGAGGTTCAGCCTGAAACAGGCGATGAGGGCTTTGGGTCCAACCGGTTTTCCTTTTGAGAAGTATGTCGCGTCTTTGTTGAAGAGCACGGGTTATGGCGTGAAGCTTAGCCAATACATTTCAGGCAGATGCCTGAACGATTACGAGATCGATTTTCTGGCTGAAAGAGACAGCATTTTAAAATTCGGCGAATGTAAATATCGCAATCAGGCCGGCGCGTGCATTGATCAGGAGATCGCCCTGGCCAACTACGCCAGATTTCTGGATATTAAGGGAGGAGGCTTTTGCGAGGGCAAGGTTAAAAGCGGCCTTACGGCCAAAAGCATCCTGGTAACGAACACCCGTTTTTCCGAGAGAGCAGTCGCTTATTCCGAATGTGTCGGGGTCGAGCTTTGGGGATGGAAATATCCGCCGAATAATGGTCTGGAAAAATTCATTGACGACAAAAAGCTTTATCCCATTACCATACTTCCCTCTTTCAGAAAGCATCTTTTTCCATTTTTTATCCAGAGCGATTTGATATTGGCCAGGGACGTTCTGGAAATTGACCTCAAAGAGCTTGCCGCTCGAAGCCGTTTGCCCTTGCGCGATCTGCAGAAAATGGCCAACGAAGCCAGAGGGCTTTTTGAAAACATTTGATTCCGTAGTTAATATAGTTAATATGCTCCGGTTATGCAAAGCCAGGAAAAAGACAATTTTATAATGGCCCGGCTTTTCCCGCGAGAAAATGTTTTTGAACAGTTTGAGGCGATATGCCGTAAGCACAAGGTAAAAAGCGGTGTTTTCGTCATGGCCGTGGGCCAGCTGGCTTGGGCGGAACTCGGGTTTTTCAGGGCAAAGGGCGATTATTTTCCTCAAAAGTTCGAACGGCCCGTGGAGGTTCTGGCTATTTCGGGTGCTGTTTCCGAAAGCGAGAACGGCCATGATTTCCATTTGCATATCTCGCTGGGCGGGGCTGACAAAACGGTTGTCGGCGGCCATTTCATCGCCGGCGAAGTGAGCGTGACCCTGGAGCTTGCGATTTTGAAGACAGAGATCGACATCCGGAGAAAGGTTGAGAACGAAACCGGGCTTAAAGGCATGTTCCTTGAATGATTCTTTATGGCAAGAATAAGCTCTGAAGCAGTAAGAATATTGATTAACGGAGGAGTGGGCGTTCTGTCCACAGACACCTTATACGGCTTGGTCGGCTCGGCTTTTGAGAAAAAAGCTGTTGAGAGGATATATGAGCTGAAGAAAAGAAGCCCGCGAAAGCCGTTCATTATTTTAATATCGGGCACTGAAGAGCTGGAGAGATTCGGCGTCGCGCTCGATGACCGGCTAAGGGATATTCTGGGCAAGCTTTGGCCCGGCCCTGTGAGCGTGATTCTTGATTGTCCCAGTCTCGCAAGTAGTTTGTCCTATTTAAAACCGTTCGAGGGAACTCTGGCTTTTAGGTGTCCCAAACCCAAATGGCTGAATGTCCTATTGCGCGAAGCAGGCCCTCTCGTGGCTCCGAGCGCGAATCCCGAAGGGCTGGCCCCTGCTCAAACCATTGCTCAGGCTAAAGCATATTTCAAAGATGAAGTTGATTTTTATTGCGACGCGGGAGCATTGAAAGGAGAACCATCTACCCTGTTGGGCATCAAAGACGGAGACCTCACGGTCTTGCGGCAGGGGAAGACAAAAGTATAAGAATGAACAATCATGAACAAAAAATATTTAATAATCATAATCGTTGCCGCTTCGGTCATTGTCGCTGTCGGTGGCCTTCGATTTCTGTCCGGGCCGGAGGACACCTGGATCTGTCAGAACTACGAATGGGTGAAACACGGCAATCCCGATTCGCCCAAACCAGTCAAACCATGTTATGATGAGGGCCCGAGCTCTCGGGATTATGTTTTTACCACTGTCAAGGGTAATAGCGACGTCATCAGGCTCATTGAACCGCTGCCCCTGGCCAATGAGACTTTCGGGAGCCCACTGGATATCCGAGGAGAAGCGCGGGGGACATGGTATTTTGAGGCGAACTTCCCGGTGAAAATTTTGAGCTTGAACGGCGAAGAAATCGCCGCGGGCATTGCCTCGGCCCAGGGTAACTGGATGACCGGGGATTATGTGCCTTTTGAAGTTAAACTCGATTTTTTGGCGGCCCAGGATATGGACGCTATCTTGGTTTTTAAGAAAGATAACCCGTCCGGGTTGCCTGATAACGATGACCAGCTTGAAATTCCCGTAAGGCTGGCCGGGTCGGAGATAATGGCCGTTAAGGTATTTTTCAACAATTCCAAATTAGACCCTGAATTTTCCTGCAATAAAGTTTTTCCGCTTGACAGGGCCATTGCGGCTACCCAGGCGCCCGCCAGAGCCGCTCTGGAGCTGCTCTTGGCGGGCAATCTTACCGACGAGGAAAAAGCCGATGGCTTCGGAACCAGTATCAATCCGGGTGTCCGAATCCAAGGTTTAGCCATTGAGGACGGCACGGCCAGAGTTGATTTCAGCGGAAATCTGGAGGAAGCGGTCGGGGGTTCGTGCCGCGTATCAGCCATACGGGCGCAGATCACCCAGACCTTAACGCAGTTTCCTTCGGTCAAGGACGTGGTAATTTCCGTTAACGGCCGGATTGAGGACATCCTCCAGCCGTAATTTTTCAAATATATGAAACCATTCAGACATATCGTCGCTTCGGCCCTTTTGGGCCTGATGTTCCTGATTTTCATTCGGCCGTTCTGGGCCGCCTTAGCTGCTTTTTTGGCGGGTGTTTTCATTGATTTGGATCACTTGATTGATTTTTGGGCCTTGAAGCCGGACAATCTTTTCAGCGTTAAGGATTTTTTGGATTCGGAAAAGCATGACCGCCAGGCAAAATGGGTTTTCGTATTTTTGCACAGCTGGGAACTGATAGCCGCTCTTTGGCTTTTGGCTTTTATAGGACACTGGCCCACGCTGGTCACGGCTCTGGCGGCCGGCTTCACTCTGCACATGATCATGGATATAGCGAATTTGCGTAGTCCCAAGATGCACCCGCTTACTTACTCTTTGATTTTTCGGGCTGTTAAAAAATTCAAAAAAACCGATTTGCTCGCTGAAAAATCATGAGAATAATCGCTGACTTTCATATTCATTCCAAATACTCAAGAGCCACTTCCAAGTCAATGGATTTGGAACACCTTGATGAGGCCGCCAAGGTCAAGGGCATTAGCGTGATCTCGACCGGGGATTTCACCCATCCTCTCTGGTTCAAGGAGCTCAAGGACAATCTTCGGCCATCCGAGCCCGGACTTTACGTTCTCAAAGCGCGAAAGGGAGATTTGAAAGGGACGACAAGGTTCATTTTGACAACGGAGATAAGCTGCATTTATTCGAAGAACGGCCGGGTGAGAAAAGTTCATGCTGTTATTTTCGCTCCCGATTTGTCCGCGGTTGAAAAAATCAACAGCCGATTATCGGCCATAGGCAATCTTAAGGCGGACGGACGGCCCATATTGGGACTTGATGTCAAAGAGCTGGCCGCGATCGTTCTGGACGCAAGCCATGATTGCTTCGTGGTGCCCGCTCACCTGATGACCCCGTGGTTCTCTCTTTTTGGCTCAAAGTCCGGGTTTGATTCTCTTGAGGAATGTTTTGAGGAATATTCGCCGTATATTTTCGCCGGGGAGACCGGACTTTCGGCCGATCCGGCAATGCTTTGGCGCATGCCTGACAGCCGGAGGATCGCTCTGATAAGCTGTTCGGACGCCCATAGCGCCGAAAAGATAGGACGGGAGGCTTGTGTCTTTGATGCGGAATTGAGCTATCCGGCCATTATTGACGCTATAAAGAGCAAAGACTCGAAAAAATTTCTTTTTACCATCGAATTTTTTCCCGAGGAGGGCAAATACCACTATGACGGACACAGGGCCTGCGGGGTGCGGCTTTCCCCTGTTGAAACCAGGAAATACCACGGCATTTGTCCTGTTTGCGGACGTCCTTTGACCGTGGGTGTTTTGAGCAGGGTGGAAGAGCTTGCTGACAGGCCCGAAGGTTTTGCGCCCGACAATGTTGTTCCTTATAAGTCGCTGGTTCCGCTAAGGGAGGTCATTTCCGCTTCTTTAGGAGTGGGGCCGGCCAGCAAACAGGTCGCTCGCGTTTATGACAACCTCATTAAAAAATTCGGTTCGGAATTGAACATCCTTCTGGATATTCCGCTTGAAGAATTGAAACAAGCCGATCATTTCGCGTCCCGGGCGGTCGAGCGTATGCGCAGCGGAAAAATCATGGTAGAGCCCGGTTATGACGGCGTTTACGGCAGGGTGAATATTTTTTCAGACGAAGAAAAAAAGGACTTTCGGGCGAGTCAGCGGCAACTGTTTTAGGGGCTTTACAGCCCGGCGATGTGTGTTAAAATTTAAATGTTGTTATTAAAAGGCTATGGAAATACTTCCGGCTATTGATGTTATAAACGGCAGGTGCGTGAGGCTGTTTAAAGGCGATTACAATTTCAAAAAAGAATACGACAGATCCCCTCTTGAAGTTGCCCGGGAAATCGAGGCAGCTGGACTGGGCAACCTGCATTTGATTGATTTGGAGGGAGCCAAGGTCGGCCGGGTAGTCAATTGGAGCGTCATTGAAGCTATAGCCAAGAACACCGGACTGGCTCTGGAAGTCGGAGGGGGTATTCGCTCTCGGGAAGAAGTTGTCAGGCTTTTCAACTTGGGAGTAAAGAGGATTATGGTCGGTTCGTTGGCAATAAACAGCCCCGACTTCCTGAAGGAGCTTTTATCGGAATTCGGCAGCGACAGGATTATGGTCGACGTCGGTTTCAAGCATGGAGCGGTATATTACAAGGGATGGCAGGAAAAATCCGATGCGGATTACGATCTTTTTTTGCGGAGCCTGATTGACCTTGGCGTAAAATTCGTTCTTTTGACTGATATTGAAAAGGACGGAGCAATGGAAGGCCCGAACCTTGTTCTTTATGAAAAAACGGTCCGTGAATTTCCCGGCTTGCGCGTGGTGGCCTCGGGAGGCGTAAGAAGCACCGACGACCTGTCCAGGCTTTCAAAAGCCGGAGTTTGGGGAGCTGTTGTGGGCAAGGCAATGCACGAAGGCAAGGTGTCGATAGGCGATTTAAAGGATATATGCCAGACGATTCAAAAGAGTCGACAATAAAAATAAACGACGCGGAAGAACTGATACGGCTGATTGACTGGGAAAAAGTCGGTTTTTTGGTTCCGGTGATTACCCAGCATTATCTTACCGGCAAGGTGCTGATGTTGGGCTATATGAACCAGGAGGCGTTGCGGGGCTCTTTACAAAAAGGTAGAATGATTTATTATTCAAGAACCCGCCAATGCCTCTGGGAAAAAGGCGGCACATCGGGAGATTTTCAGTTCATCAAGAGCATGCGGCTTGATTGCGACAACGATACTTTACTGGTTAAGGTAAAACAGATAGGCAGTGTCTGTCATACCGGCAACAAGTCATGCTTTTATAAAAAATATAACATCAATAAAAAATATGCCGACAAAAAAGACAAACAATAAACTGCGTCTCGGGGTTCCGGCCCGGGCTTTAAGATTTCAGGTTTTGGAACTTTTGGAAAGAGCCGGTTTTACAGTGAACGTTTCCGCCAGCGGCCACAAGATAAATATTGACGATCCGGAAATCGAATGTTTTTTTTCCAAAACCCAGGAACTGGCCGAATGGGTGGAGAACGGTATGCTGGACGCGGCTATCGTCCAAAAGGCGAGAATTATCGAGCAGGGCATCAAGGCCAAGGAAATCGGTGAGTTTAAATTCGGGAACGGGATTTGGGATTATACCAGGGTTGTAGTGGCCGTGCCCCAGACCTCGAAATTCAAATCAATAAAAGATTTGCAAAACCAGGAGGTGTTTTCCCGTTTGCCGAATATAACCAGGAAATTCTTTGAACAGCAGGGCGTTAAAGTGAAAATAACCCGCGTAACTTATCCGGGCGAAGCCAAAGCCGAAATGTTCGACAAACCGCTGGTTGATTTTACCAATACCGGCCGGACATTAAGGGAGCACAACCTAAGGGTTTTGGAAGAGATAATGCAGACTTCTCCCCGCCTGATTATGAATAACGAGGCGTATAAGGACGCCTGGAAGCGCCAGAAAGCCGAAAATCTGTTCTTACTTTTGAGCAGCGCCCGCCTGGCCATGGATATGATCGGCCTGATGCTTCACGTCAAGGGTGATATAATGCCCGCGCTTCTGGATATTCTGCCTGCGATGAAAAAGCCCACGGTTACGCAGCTGCGCGGGGAAAATATGTTCGATGTTCTTACTGTTATCGACAGAAAGGAAGCCAGGGAACTGGTTCCCCGGCTGAAAAAAATCGGCTGCACCGATATAGTGGAGTTTCCTTTGGAAAAAGTTGTTATTTAGTTTTATGGCGCCGAAGAATAAAACAACAGAAGACAACAAGCTGCTTTTTGGCCTGCCCAAGGGCTCTTTGCAGGAAAATTCACTTTTGTTTCTGCGCAAGGCCGGTTTTGACGTTTATCTGGCTCCGCGGGTTTGCCAGCCTAGGATTGATGATCCGGAGATAGACTGTTTTTTGTTGCGGGCGCAGGAGATCCCCAAGTATGTTTCTTTGGGCAAGCTGGACGCGGGTATAGCCGGCAGCGACTGGATATTCGAACAGAAAGCCAAGGTTATCGAAGTTTGCGATTTGGACTTTTCCAAAAAAACCGTTGGCCGAAACACCAAATGGGTTTTGGCGGTTCCCCAGGCATCTCCGATAAAGTCGGTGTTTGATCTGCGGGGAAAGCTGATATCTTCGGAAGTGGTTGAAATAACCAGAGATTATCTTAAAAGAAAAGGGGTTCCGGCCAAAGTTGAATTTTCCTGGGGGGCCAGCGAGGCAAAGCCGCCGCTTTTTGCGGACGCGGTCGTGGACATCACCGAAACCGGCGAGTCGTTGAGAGCCAATAATTTGAGAATAATAGACAACGTTTTTGAAACCGGCACCAAGTTCATTGCCAGCCCGGCGGCCTGGAAAGACCCGTGGAAAAGGGAAAAGATCGAGACAATGGCCATGCTTATTTACGGCCATGTGAATGGCCATCAGATGACGAATATCATGGCGTATGTCCCGGGACAGCGGCTGGAAGGGGTGCTGGGGCTCATAAAACGGCTCGACATCCCTGCGGTTAAAAAGGTTGCCGGAGCAGATTACTATGACGTGTCTTTCCGCTGCAAAGACAAGCAGGCACGGGAACTGATACCGGCGCTAAAAAAAGCGGGATGCGCGAGCATTGTGCAGTCAACGGCCTATAAAATCAGTTAATGCGCGTTATTTTTATGAATGTCAACAAAGTGTATTATCTAACCGAACAAGGATTGAGCAAACTGAAGCAGGAGTTGGAACAACTGAAAGAATTAAGGAAAACCAAACTGGGCAAAGAAGCCCCTTCGGCTTTTTATTCGGAAGAGTTAAACTCGGAGTTTGTTTCGTTTAGGGATGATATGGACGCTTTGGACGCGAAATTAGAAGAAATGGAGTATATCCTTAACAATTACGAGATTATCAAGCCGCCCGCGGTATCCGGGCGCGATAAGGTTAATTTGGGCGCCAAAGTAAGAGTTGAGATTAACGGCGAGATTGACGAATTCGTTATGGTCGGCACGTGGGAGGCTAATCCTGCTTTGGGCATGATTTCCAACGAATCGCCCGTGGGCATGGCTTTGATGGGCAAAAAAGCGGGCGAGACGGCTCTGGTAAACTCGTCTGTCAAAATTGAATATAAAATAAAAAAAATCACCTACTAAATGAGTCGTTCGCTAAAATCCGTTCTGGTAGTTTTACTGGGCGCGTTAATTTTCGCGGTGGTAACAGCGAAAGCCGGCCCCCAAAATCTGGGCCGGGCTTTTTCGTTATTGTTTGATTTTTGGGGCCTGGCGCTTTTGTTTCTTACCCTGCTGGCTGTTTTTTTCGGCGTTTTGCGCCTTAGAATTATCTTTAAGTCTTTTGGCGACGATTTACCGCTTAAAGATATTTTTTATCTTTGGCTTTCCGGCTTTAGCGTTAGTTATCTGGCTCCTTTTTCGATTTTCAGCGGCGATGCCGTAAAAGCCTATTTTACCAAAAAGCGTTTTAATCATCTTTCATGGGAGAGGAATATTTCCACCAGCGCCATTGACAGAATAGCCGATGCCACGCTGTTTTTTATCTTTATGCTGGCCGGCCTGGCTGTTTTTGCTTTTAATGGAGAGCTTTCTTTCTGTTTGAGCGCGGGCGTTCTGGGGGTCGCGGGCGTTATGCTGGCGCTGCTTTTGCTTTTTTATTTCAAAAGATGGCGCCGGGAGAGCGCGATAATCTGGCTTTTTAAGATTACGGGCATTGATAAATTCAAATTTTTCAGAAGCCAGGAGACTGAAACTGTCCTGCGGGCGGAAAAAGAGGTTTTTCAGTTTTTTTCCTGCTCTAAAAAATATTTCTGGCAGGCAATGGCTTTTTCCCTGGCCAGACAGGCCGCGCTTTTTTGCCGCGCCGGGCTTTTGATTTTTCTCCTCGCGGGCAAGGCCGGATTTTTCAGAACCTTGGCTGTTTTCGGTTTTGCCAACCTGGGTTCGATGTCGCCCGTGCCCGCCTCCCTGGGCACTTTGGATTTGAGTCTTGGTCTGGCTTTCAGCGGCCTGGGCCTGGGATTCAGCACCGGGGCTGTTTTTACAATGGTCTGGCGGGCAAGCGATTTATTGTTCGCTTTCGCCGGCCTCGGGTTTTTCATCAAGTTCGGGCTCAACGCGGCTGAAAGCAAGATTCTTGATTTTTTCAAACGTAAACCTTGACTTTTCCACAGAGCGGCAATCAGGGGTTTACAAACCAATAAAAGTAAGCGATAATTAAAAAATAATGAATTTTATTCCAAAGGTCGTTTTATTGATATATTTCATTCAAATCAATGCGAAAAATATTATCTATTCTTGTATTAAGCGTTTTAATGGTCGGTTTGGTCGCTCCCGTGCTGGTGCAGGGTATTGATGAATTGCCCAGCGGCTGCACCATAACAAAGCAGGGCGCCATTTTTGATGGTTCCGGATGCGTGCTTAATGAGCTTTGCGATGCTCAAACGAACCAAAATTGCGGAATGTGTTGCTTGCTGAACATCATTTACACGGTCACTGACTGGATTTTCTATATAATGATGGTAGCGGTGGTGATTGTGTTTGTGATCGCGGGAGCCATGTTCATGATGGCTGGCGGGGA
>JAQUKS010000019.1 GCA_028718965.1 Minisyncoccota bacterium | reverse complement strand
ATTCTTCGTGATGTCGCGGAGAATTTTTATTGGACGCTCGTTATCTTTCTGGATAGCCTTTGCTTTTACTTTATTTGGCGGCGGTCTCGGAGTCGTTCCGTCAGGGATGGTTTTTGCTCATCCACTTGACACCGATGTTGTATTATTCTAACATTAAAACTGTTAGAAATAATTAACCAGAGGCAAACATATGACGCAAAAAACATTTTCAATTTACAGGATCGTCGTTGTTATGGTCCTGGCCGCGACAGTAAGCGTTTCTGTCAACATGGGCAACTGGTATTGGCCCTTGGCTTCGATGGCCGCTTCCTGGATATTGCTTCACGCTTTGAGAAAAAGGGTAAAAGAGGTGATGATCGACGAGCGCGACCATACAATGGCCGGCAAGGCCTCGGGCCTGGCCATGAGGGTTTATCTTTTGCTTTCGGTAGTGTCGGGTATGATTATCCATGTAGTAAGCAAAGACCCGGCCATGTTCAGTATTGCCGCTACTCTTTTGTATTCGGCCTGTTTTCTGATGGTTCTCTACGCTGTTTTTTTTAAAATCTATGAGCGAAAAGACAAAAACGCTTAAAGTGAAAGTAAAAGAATTCAGGGTAAAAAGCGGCCTTACCCAGGAGGAGCTGGCCGAACGCGTGGGGGTACGCAGGGAAACCATTGTTTTTCTTGAGCAGGGCAGATACAATCCTTCCCTGAAGCTGGCCCTGAACATTTCAAAAGAGCTCAAAGCCTCGGTCGAGGAGCTTTTCTCTTTGTGATTCCGAGTCGTCAATGCCGTCTCCGTGGCGCGTCTGCTTGCGAGGCGGTTTTTGTTTGGGCGTAAGGTTGATGAACCGGGTTTATTGATGATACAATGGAAGCATATGATTTTATCTCAATTTTACGTTTTAATATCAGTGGTCGTTTTGGCCGTGATCATGGCCGTAATGCTTGCTATGGGCAAGGGAAAATATCGGGAAATATCGCCCCTGGGAGGCATAGCTTTCGCTTTTGTTATGGCTGGCATTATTCTGCCCGAAAAAAGGATGATAGGATACGGGTTGATGGGCATTGGAGCCATCCTTGTCTTGATCGACACTGTAATGATCCTTCGGAAGAAAATCAAAAATAACAAAGATGTATGAAAATGAATAATCTTTCGAAGCTCGCGTTAGCAGTCGTTGTCTGCCAGGTAGCCGGTTTCATCGGCTCTATTTTTACCACGCCGTCCATCGCCACCTGGTATACGGGGCTTGTCAAACCGGCCCTGAATCCGCCCTCATGGGTATTCGCTCCTGTCTGGACCATGCTTTATTTTCTTATGGGAGTGGGAGCTTTTTTAGTGTGGAAAAAAGGCTTTGAGCGCGTGGATGTAAAAAGAGCTCTTGGCATATTCGCAATTCAGCTGGCGTTGAACACGATTTGGTCAATAATTTTTTTCGGCCTGCATTCCCCGATGGCTGCTTTTATTGAGATTGTTTTTCTCTGGCTGGCTATCGCTGGCACCATCGTCGCTTTTGCCAGAACCTCCAAAACAGCCGCCTGGCTTCTGGCCCCCTACATACTTTGGGTAAGTTTCGCTGGTTATTTGAACTTTTCTTTATGGCAGCTTAACCGCGTTTCAGAGACAGCCGTTGAGGAGGCAGCTGTGAGAAAGGTTGTTGAGGATTTCGGCTCTGCTTTAAAAGAGGTTTCTTTGCTTTCACCAACGGCAGCCGATGATATGGCTGCCCGTTACAAGGATTTGGTCGCCCCCGAGCTCATCGCCAAGTGGCAGGCCGACGCCGCGTCTTCGCCCGGCAGGCTCACCTCCAGCCCCTGGCCTAACAGCATCGAGATCGCCAGCGTCAAGAGGTTTGGCTCGGGCGCTTATGATGTTTCGGGCAAAATAATCGATATGACAAGCGATGGCATGGCAGGGTCGCGGCCGGTCGAGATCGGCGTCGCTTTGTTCGGTGAGAGATGGCTGATAACCGGTTTTCTGGCGATTCCCCAGGAAGAGGAAAGCGAGCTTTGGAAAGATCATGCGGACGGATCAATCTCTTTCAGGTATCCGGAGAAACTTACCACGCAGTATGTTTTCGTTCAGGAGTGGCCCCCGACCATCAAGATTGAATCAGGAGATTTTTCTTGCGCGGAATCGCCCTTGGAAAAGAGCAGTATGCTTGAAATAACCAGGCAGAGAGTGGTTGACGACAGGATCTACTGCGTCAAGGTAAAGAACGAGGGGGCTGCCGGAAGCGTTTATTCGGATTATGTTTATACCATGCCCAAGAACGGTAAACTGGTTTCAGCCAGTTTTGTTTTGCGTTATCCCAATTGCGATAATTACGACGAAGAGCAAAATAAGGCTTGCATTAGCGAGCGGGAGGCGTTTAATCTGGACGTTGTTGTCGATCGCGTGATGAAGACCGTGAAATGGGATCTGTCGCAAGCCGGAGACACTCTCGCGTCCCGGCTGGCCGAATGTCTGTCGAGGAGCGATTCGGAGGGAGAGGGGAAATGTAAGGAGCTTTTGGAGCAAATCACTGATTTTGATTCCTGCGTTACGGCCGGTTTCTCCATAATGAAATCAAACCCGCCCCAGTGCCAGACAATCGACGGGAGAACTTTCGTTCAAAAAACAAACGGCAAGTAGCAAACATAAGAGAGCGAATTTTTAAACTATTCGTTTTTTTTATGCTACCAGCCCGTTATTGTTTGTTTGGTTTCGGGGGCTTGTATTATTTGCAAGGATGTTATTATATGCAGCAACCGATTCTTTATGATATCTGCCTCCGGCAGATATCATTTTAAAAGATAGGATTTTAGCGCCGGCGGGAAATCGCGAAAGCGGCGGAGGCCCCGGTTCATTTTATGGGACAGAGGCCCGTTTTGCCGGCGCTAAAATCCTATCTTTTATTTCTTGTAGTAAAGTATCGACATATTATTCGGCTGGTGATATAATCAGAATAATCAGTGAATTTAATTCTCCACTTTGAAATATTCTCTGGCAGAGCTATAATATTAGCAGAAAAAATTAATCAGAGGCTCCGGAAGCCCGAAATCTCTCAGGAGATTCAGGTGTTTTTTTCTTTGTAAAAAAACGAAGCAGTTTTACACGTCCGATTGAATCGTGGCAGGTTTATTTAAAAGTAACTATGGAGCTAGTTATTTTAAATGACTATCGATGTAAGTGCGGCAGACTTCTTTTCAAGGGAGTGCTTTTGAATTGCAGGCTGGAGATCAAGTGCAAAAGGTGCGGTAAAATCAATGCATTTAAAATCGTTTCTCCTTATAAGCTTCCGGCCTCTTTCGCGTTCGTCATCAATGAGTCCGGCATCATAACCGATGCCGGCTATGATACGGAAGTTATGCTGGATTATCCCCGTCAGGAGCTTATCGGCAAGCCGGTGGCCAACCTTTGCCCGTTATTCAACAGCGCGGAGTCGCGGAAAATAATCCATGATTCTTTGATTGCTAGGGCAGTGCATAAAATAAAAAATAGCGTATTTTTCAGGCGCGACGGCGGAACGGTGTCGCCCGAGAGCTATTGCGTAAGCAGGCGCGAGGATGGCATTTCCGCGGGTTATTATATATTCAACTGGATTAGGGACAATGATAAAAGCGCGCAATGAATAAAGCTGAGGCCCATGTGGATAACTATTGTAAGCATTTTGACTTGCGTGATATAATTAGAAATAAATAATTTTTGGGATAGATTAGAGGTTCCAGAAGCCCAAAACCTTTTCAGGTTTGGGATTTTTTTTATGAAAATACGAAAAGTAAGAACAACTTAAAAAACAAATAGCTAGAAAGTTTCATAAATTAATCAAAAAATATGAAAAATAAAAAAATCAAAGCGCGTAAAATAACGGATTCAAAACAGCTTGCTTTGTATTATATGAATACGCTGGTGGATGTTGCCAGGGAATCTTTTTTGATTCTTGACGCTGATTTTCGCGTGCTTTCGGCGAATCCGACTTTTTATCGGAGTTTTCTGGTTTCCCCGGCCAGAACGGAGAACAGGCCTGTTTATGAATTGGGAAACGGCCAGTGGAATATTCCCAAATTGATGAGCTTGTTAAGGAAAGTTTTGCCCAACAAGAAAGTGATCGAAAATTATGAAGTTACGCATATTTTTCCAAAGATCGGGAAAAGGACGATGCTGCTTAACGCGAGGCAGGTGGATAAGGTGCAATTGATAATTTTAGCCATAGAGGACGTGACAGAGAGAAAGCAGCTTGAGGAAGAAAGAACAAAGTACACTGAAGACCTTGAGGTTAAGGTATTTGAGCGCACGAAAGAGCTTTCGGAACGGTTGAGAGAGTTGGAATCGCTGAACAAGACTATGGTTGGCAGGGAATTGAAAATGGTGGAATTGAAAAAACAAATCGAAAACTTAGAAAAGAGGATTAAAAATAACAGGAACGGAAAGGTGAAAAACGGCAATGGCACCCATAAAAACGGCCGGCGAAAATGAAACTTCAGGTTTCCGCGGATTTTTATAAATCGTTTTTTGATAATATGATCGACGGCCTGGTTTGCTGCCGGATGATTTTTGATTCGCAAAACCGGCCGACTGATTTTACCTGTCTGAAGATTAACAAAAGCTTTGAAAAGGTAATGGGGCTGAAAAACGTCGCGGGGAAAAAAATCACCGAACTCATCCCGGGAATTTACAGGTCCAATCCGGAATTGTTTGAGATTTACGGCCGGGTTTTTTTTAGCGGAAAGCCGGAGAGCCTTAAGGTAAACATCAAACCTCTTTCGAAATGGTTTTTCGTATCGGTTTACAATAATCCGCGAAAGAAGAATTTTTTTATAGCCGTGTTCCAGGATATTACCGATTGGAAACAAACGGAAAAGAGTCTTGAAGACGCGAAGATAGCCGCCGGAAATGTTCTCGAAGACTTTCAGGCCGAAAAAGAAAAGCTTATGCATGCCAAGGCAAAAGACGAGGCTCTGTTGGACAGCATCGGAGATGGCGTAATCGCCACCGACCAAGACGGGAAAATTATGCTTATGAACCGGGCAGCCGAGAGAATGCTCGGCTGGGACACCAAGCAAATGATGGGCAAATTGCTTTCAGACACGCAAGCAATATTGGATGAAAAGGGGATTTTGGTGCCCGAAGCAGAACGCCCGATAAACATTGTCTTTAGTGGCCGTGCCGCTCCGGCTTCTGGCAGCTCGTTTTATTTTTATACCCGGAAAAACGGAACAAAATTTCCGGTTGCCATAACCGTTACTCCGGTTACGGTTAAGAGCAAAATCATCGGAGCTATTGAGGTGTTTCGTGATATTACGAGAGAAAAAGAAATAGAAAAAATGCGGATGGATTTCTTATCGCTCGCGTCCCATCAACTGCGGACTCCGCTTTCAGGAACCAAATGGCTTGTTGAAACCATACGACGGGGGGTTCTCGGGGAAATGACCGGGAAGCAGGAAGAATATCTCGACCAGGTTTATCAGCTCAATGAACGGATGATTCAGCTCGTTTCCGAGATGTTAAGCGCTTTGCGCCTTGAGGGCGGGGCGGAGTCTGTCAAAAAAGAGATGGTTTTGATTTCGAATCTTTACGAAGACCTCCCTATTTCAATGAAGGCGGCGGCCAGGAGCAGAGAAATCGTTTTATATAACAACCTGAAAGACCATAATATCGCCGCTATTGAGACGGACCGGGAGATTCTTAAAAGTATTCTCGAATGTTTCATTTCAAACGCCATTAATTATTCTCAAAGCGGCCAGGAAGTTTTTTTGGGCGCGAAAGAAGATTCCGCCGGCGTAACATTTTTCGTAAAAGACAGCGGGATAGGGATACCCAAAAATGAACAAAAAGGAATATTCGAAAGATTTTACCGCGCCTCAAACGCCAGGCTATCCAAGCCCGGAGGATCCGGGCTTGGCCTTAGTATTGCCAGGATGCTGGCCAAAAAGATTGGCGCGGAGATTTCATTCGAATCCGAAGAAAACAAAGGCTCTATTTTTTATTTGCGTATCCCCAAGGGGTCGAATGAGGGTGCTGAATCAGGAAATAATAAAAGCGAAACTAAAATTTAACAAAATAAAATATGAATCATATATTGCTTGTTGAAGACGAAGACTTTTTAATCCGGACGCTCGAAGACAATTTAACCGCGGATGGTTATGCGGTGAGCATCGCCAGGGACGGGGAAGATGCGATTGAAAAAATAGGGAAAAAGAAGCCGGATATTATCTTGCTTGATATTTTGCTCCCTAAAAAGGATGGTTTTTACGTGCTGGAAGAAATAAAAAAGAATCCCAAATGGAAGCTGATTCCGGTGATTGTTTTATCAAATCTCGGAGAAAACACGATAATCAAGCGGGCTATGGAAGCGGGCGCGGACGATTATTTCGTAAAATCGCAGCACCCGATCGAAGAAGTAATCGAAAAAGTAAAAGATTATCTCGCGGGCAGGAAGGCGGTTAAGTCCTCTTCCCAACAAATGAAGAAATAAAACCTTAACGCGCATTGGTTGTTAATTTTAGCGGCTCTGTTGATTTTTCGGGCATAGATTAATCTTTAAAAAATGTTTAGAAAATTAAATAATAGAAGACGCTTTATAGCCGTGCCAGGATAAATTCGCGGCAGTTTTTTTCATTGTCGTTTTTTGCTATAATCAAGAATAATCAAATAACCTAAAATATATGGCTAAAAGGAAGAACGGAGTCGGCAAGGCGCGAAAAACGCATTCGCATAAAACCAAGAAGCGGCTGGCGATAAAAAAAGCTATGCTGGCGGCGAAGAAAAACAAGAAGCGTAAATAGCAAAATTGAAAAAACCGCCGAAGGGCGGTTTTTTCAATGGGGTGGATATATCCTGAAAAATAGGGTAATATAACGGCTATGCCGGGAGATGAAACAATAGTAAGGTTTAAAGACGTTTCTTTCGCTTGGGAAGAAAGCAAGCCGATTTTGAATGAGGCCTGTTTTGCGGTGCGCCGAGGCTCGAAAATCACTTTGATGGGCCAGAACGGCGCGGGCAAGAGCACGATTTTTCAGCTGATAACGGGCGAGGCAACCCCTGATTCGGGCTCGGTTAATATAAATAACGATTTGACGATAGCCACTGCCAAACAAGCGGTTTCCCGCGAGGATTCGGAGCTTACCATCAAAGAGTTTTTCGAAAAGTGCTTTTCGGAAAAAATATATAACATTGATAAAAAAATCGATGATGTTCTGGAAGTGGTAAACCTTACTTCTCCCCGCGACAGAATGATTAAAAATCTTTCGGGCGGCCAGCAGGCCAGAATTCTTCTGGCTTCGGCCCTGATACGCAATCCGGATCTGCTTTTGCTGGACGAGCCGACAAATAATCTGGATAAAGCGGGCATCGCCCACCTTACGAAATTTATCATTGATTATCCCAAAACCTGCGTTGTTATTTCCCATGACGCGGACTTTTTGAATACTTTTACGCAGGGCGTTCTGTATCTGGACATATTTTCAAAAAAAGTCGAGCAATATACCGGCGACTATCTGGCTGTCGTGAAAGAGATTAAGGCGCGCCTGGAAAGAGAAAGGATGCTAAACGTAAGGCTGGAAAGAGACATTGCCCGGCGCAAAGAGCAGGCCAATTTTTTCGCTCAAAAAGGCGGTCATCTGCGGGATGTTTCTTCAAGAATGAGAAAAGAGATCGCGAAACTTGAGAACGAGGTCGTGGAATTAAGAAGGGAAGACAAGGCAATCAAAAAATTTACTATTCCGGCCCAGGAGGGCGTCGGAGGAGTGATTTTGCAGCTGGATTCGGTGGCGATTTCCATAGACCATAAATTTGTAAGCAGAAAAGTAAACATAACTCTGAACAAAAGAGACAGGCTGCTTTTGGTCGGGCCCAACGGCATCGGCAAGACCACGCTTTTGGAAAACCTGGCTTCGGGCAAGGCCGAAGGGGCGCGTGTTAAAGAAGGCGTTAAAATCGCCTATTACCGGCAGGATTTTTCAACGCTGGATTTCAACGCGAGCGTATATGAAACGCTTTCCAGAGCCATGGGGAGCGGGGGCACCGAACAAGGGTTGAGGGCTCACGCGGCCGGGTTTCTTTTGGATGCCGCGATATTAAAAGCGAAAATCGGTTCTTTGTCCGAGGGCCAGAAGGGATTGGTCGCGTTCGCGGCCATTGCTCTGGAAAAGCCCGGGCTGCTTATTCTGGACGAGCCCACCAATCATATAAATTTCCGCCATATCCCGATAATCGCCAAGGCTGTCAACGACTTTGATGGCGCGATGATACTGGTAAGCCATGCCCGCGATTTTGTGGCGAAAATAAGGGTGGATACCACGCTGGATTTGGGTTTACTTTCCGAGAAAAAAGGCGTATAATCAAGGTATGATTCCAAGATTTAAAAAGCCCGGCCAAGTTGCCAATCCTCACTTAAAAAAAGAGGAGTTTTTGGAGGAGCACAACAGATTGTCGCCCGAGAATTTACGCGCCACCATGCCTTTGCTTTCGCGTTTCAGGGAGGAAAAACCGCTGCTTTTCCAGGATGAGGACTGGCCCATAGACAAGTTCCGAAGACCGTTTATTTTATGGCTTACCGCTCTCCATCGAAGTTAACGAAAAGTTGCGCCCGTAAGGCCAAAGCTCACAAATAAACAAAATATTATGGACTTTTTTAAAAAACTCAATCTCAAAACTTCCAGCATCTTTAAAATAGCCGGACTGGCGCTTTTGGCTGTTGTTATCATCGCTGTTGCTTTTCGCTTGGTAAGTTCATCATTTAAGGCGTTTCGGGAAACTCCGGCATACGATTATGCCAGCGAATCAATGCTTTCCCAAAAATATGAGTATGGCAACGAGGATTCGGTCGGTTTGTCAACAAGGAACATCAGTACGGCTCCGAGCGCAGTGCCTTTTTCTGGAAATTCTGGAACGACTGGAGACACGGCCGAAGAATTCGAAATAACCCGATACAGTGCGACAATCGAAACGCGCCAGCTTGATAAAACCTGTTCTTTGGTTGCCGGCCTGAAAGCACGGGAAGACGTTATTTTTGAAAGTGCCAGCGAATACAGCCGCGGGTGCGGTTATATTTTTAAGGTAAAGCGGGACAGGGCCGGTGAGATTCTGGCTGTCATAAAAGAGCTCAATCCCAAAGAGCTTTCCGAAAGCACCTACACGATAAAAAAATTAGTCGATGATTATACCAGTGAAACCGAAATACTGCGAAAGAAGCTGCTCTCCATTGATGAAACTTTGGAAAAAGCCGTAAATGCCTATGACGATATCACCGCGCTTGCTGCCAGGGTTCAGGATGTCGAAAGCCTGGCTAAAATAATAGACAGCAAGATAAGCATTATCGAGCGGCTCACCCAGGAACGCATCAGTATTAATTCCCAGCTTGAGCGGATCGAGCGCCTGAAATCCGAACAGCTTGACCGGCTGGAATATACCTATTTCAATGTCGATGTAATTGAGAGCAAGTTCGTTGATGGAAAAAATCTGAAAGATTCCTGGAAGACGGCCATTAAGGAATTTATGAACGATATCAATCAATCGGCCCAGGATATTACCGTTAATCTTGTGGCGTTCCTCTTCCGCGCGCTGCAATACGCCATTTACTTCGCGGTTCTGCTGGTTGTCGTCAAATACGGCTGGCAATTCGTGAAATATTTCTGGAAGAAGTAAAAATCAATCATTAAGAAGCGCAAAGAACCGCCCGAGAGGCGGTTCTTTGCTTGTTCGTGATTTGTCAAAGGGGTATGATAAAATAAAATATTATGGAGCAAAATAAAAAGCGCCATCACAAAGATTCGGTTTTTTTACTGGCTTCGCGCCCCGTTTATTTCTGGCTGGATTTTATTTTGATTATTTTGTGCGTCGTAACGTTAATTATCGATGTTTTTAATCTGGCGGTCGGCAGCCTGGATATATTTTTGCTTATAGTCGTAGCTAATTTGGGTGTTTTGCCGGTTTTATGGAGCGCTCTCAAGGCGCTCCGCAGGGCAAAGGCTACCATAGATTTGCTGGCAAGCATCGCCTTGATATTTGCTTTGCTGGCCGCCGAATGGCGTTCGGCGGTCTTTATCGGTCTGATGCTGGCTTCGGCCCGGTTGTTCGCCCGTTACACCGAAGGCCGGGCGAAAAAATCAATTCAGGGCCTGCTCAAATTAAGGCCGGCCAAGGCGCATATTTTGGTTGACGGCCAGCCCCGGGAGGTTGGCATAGAAGATATCAAGGTGGATGATTTGGTGCTGGTCGAATCAGGCGAGCGGGTGGCCATCGACGGCATCGTCGAATCGGGCGAGGCTGACATTGATCAGTCGTCCTTGACCGGCGAATCAGAGCCTGTTACCAAAAGAATCGGCGAAGATGTCTTCAGTTCCACGCTTAACATAAGCGGGTCTTTGGTCGTAAGAACCACTAAGGTGGGCAATGACACGACCTTCGCCAAGATCATGGAGTTGGTTGAAAAATCGCAAGCCAGCAAAACGCCGATTCTTTCGATAACCGAGCATTTTACCAAGTGGTATATCATTCTTACCTTGGTCGGTTCGGCGGTCATTTATTATTTTAGCGGTAGCTTGAACTTTACCCTGGCTGTTTTGCTGGTTACTTGCGCTGACGATATTGCCGTGGCCATACCTCTTGCTTTTACCGCGGCCATCGGCTCGGCCGCCAAAAGGGGAGTTATCGTGAAAGGCGGTATGTTCTTGGAGGGATTAAACAAGGCCAAAACAATAGTCTTTGACAAAACAGGCACTCTTACCGTAGGCAGGATGACTGTGGCTAGGGCGAATGTTTTTAATGGCCAGCCATTGGAAAAGTTTTTGGGATTTTTGGGCGCTTTGGAAAGCGAATCCAGCCAGCCCGTTGCCAAGGCCATTTATAGCTGGGTTAAGCAAAAACAAGATCATTTGCCTATGGCCGAACAGGCGCATGAAGAGCCGGGCAAGGGCATTATGGCTTATATCGCGGGCGATAAAATAATCGTCGGCCGGCCGAGTTTTTTGGAAGAGACAGGCGTTAAATTTTCCGAAGACGATTTGCGAATTATCGACAGCGAAAGGGCTAAAAACCTTACGGTCATAGTTTTGTCGGTCAATCAAAAGCCGATGGGGTTTGTTTCGCTGGCCAATAACGTGCGGCCTTCGGCCAGGCATATCGTTGAAAGATTGAAAAAAATCGGATTTGAAAAAATGATAATGCTTACCGGCGACAATGAAAGAGTGGCCGGCCTGGTGGCCCGCGAGGTGGGCATTGATGAGTTTAAGGCCGATTTTATGCCCAAGGACAAAACCGATTATCTCGGGGCTTTGATAAATTCGAAGAATAAGGTGGTGATGGTCGGGGACGGGGTCAATGATGCTGCCACTTTGGCCCTGGCTGATATCGGCATCGCTATGGGAGGCATTGGTTCGGACGCGGCCATTGAGGCCGCTGACATCATTCTGATGAAAGATAATCTGAATAAGATTCTGGAAACGATCAGCTTGAGCCGCCAGACAATGAAAATAGTTTATCAGAATATTTTTTTGTGGGTGCTGGTAAATGTCGTGGGATTGATTTTGGTTTTTGCCAAAGTATTGGGGCCGCAGGGAGCGGCTGCTTACAACTTTCTTACTGACTTTCTGCCGCTTTTCAATTCTTTGCGGCTGTTCGGGTTCCGCTATAAAAACCATCAGCCCGCCCCTGTCCATAAATTTTAAGCCGTTATTTCTATGAGCAGTTCGTTCACAATAAAGCCGGAGCAGGTTTTTGGAGAAGAAAATTCTCAACATTATTTTAAACAAGGAGGAGATAAAAAGATGAAATCAGAAGCGATCGCGATTTTTTTGGATGTCGACGGCACTTTGATAGATTCGGCCGGGCAATTATTCGATGATTGCAGGCGAGCGGCGGAAAAACTGGGCCTGAAAATTCCTTCAGACGAAGACTTTTCTGCTGTTTGGGCGTCTCCCTGGCCACAATTTGTCAATGCTCTTTGGCCGGATTTCGATTTTGATGCTTTTAACGAACAATTTGAAGAGGGTCCGGCTGAAGCGTTATCGGGCGCGAGGGAGATAGTGTCTTGGCTGCGGGAAAGACAGTTTTTTCTTGCCCTGATAAGCAACAGGGCCCGCGCTTCGCTATCGTCAAGGATGGAACAGGTGGAAATGCCGCTTGAACTTTTCGATTATGTCCAGGCGGTCGATGACTATGAATTCATCAAGCCCGACCCGCGCGTGTTCAATCACGCCTTGTCGCTTTTGTCCGGGAAAGGCATATCCGCGTCAAAGGCGATTTTCGTAGGAGACGCTTTGTCTGACTGCGAGGCCGCCATGGGAGCAGGAATAATTTTCATCGCTGTTTTGACCGGGGTGACAACTAGGGAGCAATTTATCGCCGCCGGTCTGGCCGAGGAATTTATTCTTAATTCAGTGAAAGATATTCCGGAATTTTTGCAAAAATTACTGGCTTAGGCCGTAAAAAAGAGGGGGTTAATCAGCCTCTCTTTTTTGTTTTATCGTTATGCTTTTTCTGGTAAAATAACAGAACGATTCATATGCAGAAAAACTGGCACTCAATTACCTTAACTAAAGTTTTTTCATTGGTCGGCAGCCAGCCAGGCGGCTTGTTCAGCGAAAGAGCTGTTTTACGGCTGAATGAGAACGGCAGAAACGTGTTGCCTCCGGCCAGGCCCCGTTCGAAAATAAAGCTTTTTTTCAGCCAGTTTAACAGCCCTTTGATGTATATTCTCCTGATAGCGGTTGTTATTTCGTTTTTTTTGAAACATTCTTCGGACGCTATTTTTATTATCGTGGTTTTATTCATTAACACTTCGGTCGGATTTTACCAGGAGAACAAAGCGAATAATTCTCTGGCTGTTTTGAAGAAAATGGTGAAAATAAAGGCCAGAGTTTTGCGGGATGGCAATGAAAAAGAAATCGACAGCGAAGACCTGGTCGTGGGGGACGTAGTAATATTGAAAACAGGAGACAAAGTTCCCGCGGACGGACGGATCGTTGAATCAAAAAATTTAAAAATCAATGAAGCCGCTCTTACGGGAGAGTTCGGGGCGGTTAAGAAAAACAGCGCTTCCAAACCGGCCGGCGATGCTTCTCTTGCCGAGCGAACCAATATGGTTTTTATGGGTACGATTGTCGAAGACGGAGAGGCCAAAATAGTCATCACAGATACCGGCCTTGGTACTGAAATCGGCAAAATCGTAAGCCTGCTGAAAGAAACCAAAGAAAGGAAAACGCCTCTTCAAAAGAAAATTCTTACTCTTTCCAAGCAAACCGCTTTTTTTATTCTGACGATTATTTTCGCCATTATTCTGATAGGCTTTTTTACGGAAAAATCCTTTGACGATATTTTGATGGCTGCTTTGGCTCTGGCTGTTTCAGCGATTCCCGAAGGGCTTTTGCCGGCCATTACCGTAATACTTACTCTGGGGATGCGCCGGATTCTCAAGCAAAAGGGTCTGGTAAGGAAATTAATTGCCACCGAAACTTTGGGAAGCGTTACGGTTATTTGCACTGACAAAACCGGCACCCTTACCGAAGGCAGAATGCAAGTAAGCAATGTTTTAACAAGCACCAGGGAGCTGTTGAGCTCCAATTTCAAAGCTATTCTTGATAAAAATGATTCCAACGGAATTGAATCGCATATTCTGGCTTTGAAAATCGCTTCGTTGGTCAATGAAGCGTTTGTGGAAAATCCCGACCAGGAGTTGGAAAAATGGGTGGTGCGGGGCCGACCGACCGACCGGGCTCTTTTGCTCGCTGGCATGCAAGCCGGATTGCATAAAAAGGATTTGGAAGCCCGGTATCCGGTGCTTGACAGGATTAACTTTGAGTCTGGCGCGAAATATGCCGCTGCTTACTGCAAGCTGAACGATAAAAAAAACATTCTCTATGTTTTGGGCGCCCCCGAGGTGATTATCGGACGTTGTGCTTATCTGGATGTTGACGGCAAAAAGAAAAAATTAACTTCCGTTGAGCTGAACAAACTTCTGCGCAAAGTGGATGCCTTAACCGAAAAGGGATTGAGGGTATTGGCTTGCGGCTATAAAGAATATCCCTGCTCGACAAAATATAAGAACTTATCGGAGCTTAGGGAAAAAACCATTTTAGTCGGTTTTATCGCCATTAAAGATCCTTTAAGGGCTGACGCGCGGGAATCAATCGAGGTTACCAAAAAAGCCGGCATTCGCACGGTTATCATTACAGGAGATTATGGCCTTACGGCCAGGGCCATTGCCTCGGAAATCGGCCTTGAATCGGAAAAGGGCAATATTTTGGACGGCAAGGAGATTGACGGATTGAGCGACGATGATTTGAAAGAAAAGGTCAAATTCGTCTCTATTTACGCCCGGGTTTCTCCGGGCCATAAATTGCGTATTGTAAGAGCGCTTCAGGACAATGACGAGGTTGTAGCGATGGTGGGAGACGGCGTTAACGACGCTCCGGCCTTGAAAATAGCCGATATCGGAATTTCTCTGGGCTCTGGCACCGATGTTGCCAAGGAAGCGGCTGATTTGGTTTTGCTTGATGATAATTTCAAAACCATTGTCAAAGCCATTGAACAGGGGAGAGTTATTTTCGCGAATATAAGGAAGGTTTTTGCTTATTTGGTGGCTGATGATTTTTCAGAGCTTTTTATGTTTCTGGCGGCTATGGCTTGCGGCCTGCCTTTGCCGCTTTTACCCGCCCAAATCCTTTGGATAAATCTGGTGGAAGACGGCCTGCCCGACATCGCTCTTACTACCGAGCAGGAAACCGAGGGCGTGATGGATGAAAAGCCCCGCGACCCCGAAGAGCCTATTTTGAACAAGGACCTGGGCCGCTGGATGTTTTCCGTTTTTATAATCACCGGATTCGCGGCTTTTTTGTCGTTTTTGTTCTTCTGGGACTTTTTTGGCGACGTTGCCAAAGCGCGCAGTATGGTTTTTGTCCTGATGTGCCTTGATTCTCTTACTTTTGCTTTCAGCGTGCGCTCGTTCAAGAGGTCTGTCTTTAGGAAAGATATTTTTTCCAATCGTTATCTTACCGGAGGGGTGATATTCAGTTTTCTTCTATTGTTGGGGGCTGTTTATTTGCCTCCGCTTCAGAAGCTTTTGGCCACCCAATCCCTGAATCTTACCGAATGGCTGATGATTCTGGTTGCGGTTTTGCTCGAGGTCATTTTGATAAGTATCTCTAAGAAACTCGTTTTTATCCGCAAAAATTAATTTTCTAACGGCCAGCCCTGGAAAAAGTATGGCTTTCGTGCTATACTTGAAATAATTTCAGAGACTTCAAAAGGAACAAGCGCTGTCCGGGCGCTTTTTATTATATACCCCAGGAGCTATGAAAATCCTTTACATCCATCAGGCCCGTAAGCTCAAAACAGGCGCCCACTATATTAATAATATAACGATGAAAGCCCTGAAGCGCGCGGGTGTCGAAGTGGAAAACGTTTATCCCGAGGAAGACTTGGGCTATTTCCACCCATTGCTCAAGGGCATGAAGAACATCCTCTTCTTTTTTTCCCTGATTGAGCGCAAGAAGGACATATCATCTTATGACATCATTCAGGGCACTACTTACACTCCGCTGGCCTTTCTGCACGGAAGCGTTCCGGTGATCTCCATGTTCGGCTCGACCTCTTATGGCTTTTTGAAACACGTTCCCACTCTGAAAGGCCTGGGCAAGGAACACTCCGAACTGGCAAAGATTTTCAACGAACTCAAGGATAGGGGTATTGTGAATTCTTTGAACCCTTTTATTCAGCCGATTCGCGACATAAGCAGGATTGAATTTCATGTTGCTAAAAACAGCAAGCGCGTAATCGCTACTTCCGAAAATGTTAAAAAAGAGCTTATTAAAAATGGCGTCCCGGCCGAAAACATCAGGGTTATCTGGAATGGTATAGAGAGCTTTTGGTTTAAAACCAAGCCCGGGAAAAGAGTAAAAAAGCAGGCAGGCGTTGTATATTTGGGCCGTATCGGCGAGGATGCCTTTACCGTTAAACTTAAAGGCATTAACAGAATGTTGTATGTCATGAGGTTTTTTCCTCATCTGGACAAGGTCATTGTGGGGCTTACGGGCAAGGCCGAGATTTATACGGAGGTGTTGAAGGAGATTCCAAAGACCGTGTTTCACGCGAACCTTAAGCGGCGTCAGATACCCAGAATTTTGAAAAAGCATTACGGCGATATTTGCATCAATCCAAGCCGCTATGAAGGATTCTGTCTTTCCCTTGTTGAAGCGATGTCACAGGGCCTTATACCCATTAGCTTTCCTGTGGGCGTGGCGCCAGAGATCATAAAGAACGGGCAAAACGGTTATCTGGTAAGCAGTGTCCGCCAGATGTGCTCCAAGATAAACAAACTGGCCCAAGACAAAGAAAAGAGGGTCGCGATGGCGGCTAACGCCTTGGAAACCGCCAAAATGTTCAAGGCGGAAGCCATGGCACAAAAATATCTTGAGGTTTACGATTCCATCGCCCCGCGAAAAGAACAGCAGGACGTTCAACCATCTCAAGAAACAAAATGAAGATTAAATCGCTGTTACAAAAAAATCGTAGGAATTCTTTGACGGTTTTGGCTTTTGTCGTTGTAGTGGCGGCGGGGTATTTCCTCTCCCCGGTTTTAAGTCCTGAAACAAAATCGTTATCGCAAAATGACGATACGGTTTTAATCAGCGCGGAGAAAGCCTTGCCCGAAGATGCCGAAGCAGACGTCGTTCAGGATAAGGATGGAAAAGAACTCCTTACTCCGGGCCTACGGGAAAAAATCGGCCAGATGCTTGTTATCGGTTTCAGGGGGACTGATCTGTCGCAGGCATCGTTTATCAGCGGGGCTCTGGATGATTTGAAACCAGGAGGTGTTATTTTATTTGATTTTGACGTTCCGTCCCAAAGCTTTCCGAGAAACATAGTCAATTCCGAACAGGTGAAAAAACTCATTGCCGATTTGCAAAGCGGTTCCAGTGTTCCTTTGTTCGTGGCTGTTGACGCCGAAGGCGGGGCGGTCAATCGTTTGAAATCCAAATACGGGTTTATCGATGTTCCTTCGGCGCAGCAGATGGGCAAGGAATCAGCCGACAATACCCGGCTTCAGGGGGAGACTCTCGGCAAGGAATTGGCTTATTTGGGATTTAATCTCGATTTCGCGCCCGTGGTTGACGTGAACGTCAACCCGCAGAATCCGGTTATTGGCAAAATCGGCCGCTCTTTTTCCATTGAACCACAAGCGGTTATTGAGCACGCGGCCGCTTTTATCAAGGGGCTGGAAAAATATCAAATCATAACCTCGATCAAGCATTTTCCCGGCCATGGCAGCTCGGCCTCTGACAGCCACAAGGGCATTACCGATATAACCGAAAGCTACAAAGCGCCCGAGCTTTGGCCGTTTCAGGAGCTGATAAAAAGCGGTCTGGCCGAGACCGTGATGGTAGGACATCTTGTAAACAAGAACATTGATTCGGAATTTCCCGCCACGCTTTCAAAAATCTTCATTAATAAGATTTTGAAGCAGGACCTTGGCTTTGATGGCGTGGTGGTTTGCGATGATTTGCAAATGGGCGCCATTACGCAAAATTACGGTTTGGAAGAAGCGGCCGTAAGAATGGTCGCGGCCGGATGCGATTTGCTTATAATCTCCAACAATGTCGGGGTCTACGATGAAACAGCGCCCTATAAGGCAAGAGACGCCATATTGCGCGCGGTTGAGAGCGGGGGCATATCGAAAGACAGCATTGAAGCCTCGTTCATCAAGATCGAGAATTTAAAGAAGAAATTCGGCATTATTGAATGAGCTTTTCGGGTTGAAGACTGCACAAGATGAGATACATAGGTAACACCCCTGTCTTGCCGTAAAATGGTAAGATCGGAGGTAATGTTTAACCTAAATATCTCAAATATGGTCTATGAATACTATTGGCGACTTAAAAACAAGCTGC